>NZ_JBXVVK010000009.1:0-125269 GCF_057219715.1 Staphylococcus sp. 510
TGTCTCAGGCTTAATAAATAGTTACTATTTGAATTATTTCTCAATATAACCTTTTTCACTAAGTAACTTTTCTAAATTTTGCTTTAGTTCCAGTTTATCCCCAAGATTATCAATCACGTGGTCAGCCATTCTACTTTTCTTATCAATAGATATTTGGCTATATACTCTTGCTTTTGCTTCTTCTTGAGTTAAATCATTTCTTTCCATTAAACGATCAATTTGAATACTTTCAGATGTGTAAACAAGCCATACTTCATCTACGGTATCTTGCAATTCATTTTCAAATAAAAGTGGTATATCCATAATTACGTTATGGCCTTTATTTAAAAATTGTTGCTTCTTTTCTTCCATTATTTCTCTAACTTTAGGATGAACAATTTCATTTAACTTAATACGTTCGCCTGGATTATTAAATACTAATTCACCCATATATTTTCTGTCCATCTCGCCATTTTCATCAATAGCTTCTTCGCCAAAAACTTCTTTTACCTTCGCTATACCTGGTGTTCCTTTAGCAACTGCTTCTCTTGCAGCTGTGTCCGCATCTACTACTTTAAATCCAAACGCTGTTAACAATTCAGATACAGTTGATTTACCTGATGCGATACCACCAGTAAGTCCTATTACTTTTGACATATTTTCACGCTTCCTTTATTTCTGACAAGTCGGGCAATAGTGACTATTTCTAGATGCGATGACTTTCGTTTCAATTGAGTGCCCACATACCTTGCAATATTTTTGTTTATAAACATTCAGATGTAACTGCATTTCCCCTGTTTTACCATCGGCATGACGATAATCGGAAATGCTTGTTCCTCCATATTTTATACCCTCATTTAATACAGATCGAACATGATAAAATACCATTTCTTTTTCTTGTTGCGTTAAATCTTGCGTTAGTCGACTGGGTAAAATGCCCGCTCTAAATAGAGCTTCACACGCATAAATATTTCCGCAACCAGATATAACTTTATGATCTAAAATCACTTGTTTAATCGGTTTTTTAGCATAATTCTTTTTATTGGTAATATCTAAAAAATGTTGCATTGCATCTTCGTCAAATGGTTCAGGAGCTATACTTAAAAATGAAGGATATGCATCGAAGCTACTCACATTTCTAATTTCTCCAAAGCGACGAATATCTGAATAGATTAATTTTTTACCATTGTCTAATTCAAAAATAACTTGCCAATGTTTACGATAATTAGGTACAGTAATTTGTTCTAAATGATCAACAACGAAGAATCCACCAGCCATACCTAAATGACTAATCAAAATACGTTGTTCTGAATCCCGATTAATATAAAATACAATATATTTACTTCTACGCTCAATTTTGGTAATTGTATAACCTTCTGTTAAACGCTGAAAACTATCAAGCGTCATTCCTTTGATAATCGTCTCTCTATTATCTTCTTTACCTTTTTTTACATTTTCTGAGAAAGTAATTTTATTTATCGTAGTATTTATGGCATACGGTTCAATCCCACGTTTAACATGTTCTACTTCTGGTAGTTCTGGCATATTCAAACCTTCCTTTATTTTGCATCATACCATGTCGCACCGTAACTTGATTCAACTTTTAGTGGCACATCTAATTCTAGTGCAGACTCCATAATGTCTTCTACAAACTGGCTGAATGATTCTACTTCATCTTTTGGTACTTCAAAGATTAATTCGTCATGAACTTGCAATAATAGTTTCGCGTGATATTTAGTATGTTGTACTTCTTTATTGAATTGCACCATAGCCAATTTGATAATATCTGCCGCACTACCTTGAATTGGCGTATTCATTGCTGTTCTTTCTGCAAAACTTCTTAAATTAAAATTACGACTTGTAATATCTGGAATATATCTACGACGATGTAATAATGTTTCTACAAAATCTTGAGCTTTAGCATCTTTCACAATATCTGACATATATTGTTTGACTCCTGGAAAACTATCTAAATAATCATCAATAAATGCTTTCGCCTTTTTACGTGTAATTCCTAAACTTTGGCTTAATCCATAATCACTTATGCCATACACAATTCCAAAGTTAACGGCTTTCGCTTGTCTACGCATTAAACTATCAACTTCATCCGCTCCCACATCGAAAACCTTCATTGCAGTCGCTGTATGAATATCATGACCATTTATGAATGCTTCTTTCATACTTTCATCTTGCGTAATATGTGCTAAAACCCTTAATTCAATTTGAGAATAATCGGCACTTAAAATAACACTATCTGTAGATGTCGGTTTAAATGCTTTTCTAATTTTCCTACCTTCTTCTAAACGAATAGGTATATTTTGTAAATTAGGATCCACACTTGATAATCGCCCAGTTTGAGCTAATGTTTGATTAAAACGTGTATGAATGCGATTATCTTCACTGATCACTTTTTGTAATCCTTCTACATACGTAGATTGTAATTTTGATAATTGACGATATTCTAAAATATAATCAATAATTGGGTGTTGACCTTGTAATTGTTCCAATACATCAACAGCAGTAGAGTAGCCTGTTTTAGTTTTTTTAATCACTGGTAATTCTAGTGTTTCAAATAATACCACGCCAAGTTGTTTAGGAGAATTAATGTTAAATTCTTCACCCGCAGCTTCATGAATATTTTTAATTAAAACATCTAGCTTTTCTTGAATCTCTTTCTCCATATGTTGTAAATCATTTACATCTGTATAGATTCCAATTTCTTCCATCTCGCTTAATATTTCGGCTAATGGTAGTTCTAAATCTGCTAATAGAGATTCTTGATTATATTCTTTTAGTTGATTTTGCATTTCTGATTTCGATGCACTTACCGCTTCAATGATTGAGGCCACATGTTTATTTAAAATCTCGTCTTCTGGAATATGATGCTTTTTGCCCTTACCATAAATAGCCACGTTATCCTGCACATAATGTTGTCCATATAAAGAAACAACTGAATTCACATCGTCAATGGTTCTTGATGGATCGATAATATAACTAGACAACATGACATCAAACTGAATGTTTTGAATATCGATATCTAGTCTATGAGCAACAACATAAGTTTTCTTAGCATCATAAACAGTTTTTGCTGTATTTGGATTTTCTAACCAATTGACTAAATCTGAAAATTGTTTAATTTCATCTGCATTGATAACAACATGATGTTCTCCAGTATAAAGTCCAAATTTTAATATATTATCTTTTAAATAATTACTATCTTCTAACTCAAAATGAATGGTCGCCTCATCTAAATCATTAAAATTAATATGGTCAAAATCTGACTCAATCTCAAAGACTTTATCTTTTTGTTCTTGAGTTGCTTCAAATGAATCTATTTCTGCTAAAAGTTGGTTAAATTCTAATTTTTTAAAGAGCTCAATTTTTTCAGTTTCATCAATGTCTGCTTCCATTTTAGTATCTTCTAAATTAACTTCGATTGGGCTTTCAACATTAATGGTAGCTAAATCTTTACTCATTAAAGCATCATCTTTACTATTTTCAAGTTTTTCTTTAAGTTTTTTACCTGAAACACTATTTATATTGTCATAAACGCCTTCTACAGTATTGAATTGATTTAGTAATTTAATTGCTGTTTTTTCGCCTACGCCAGCTACGCCCGGTATATTATCTGAAGTATCGCCCATTAACCCTTTCATATCAATAATTTGATTTGGTGTTAATCCGTTATATTTTTCAGCGATAAAGTCTGGTGTATAATGATCGACATCTGTTACACCTTTTTTAGTATAGTAAATTGTGACATGATCAGTAGCAAGCTGCGTTAAATCTCTATCGCCAGTAATTATGATAGTTTCAAACCCAGCTTTGTCCGCTTCATTACTCAAAGTACCAATAATATCATCTGCTTCATAATTCTCTAATTCATATCTTTTTATGTGATATGCATCTAATAATTGACGAATATATGGGAATTGTTCACTTAACTCAGGTGGAGTTTTTTGTCTACCACCTTTATATTCACTATATTTAGAATGTCTGAAAGTTGTTTTACCTGCATCAAACGCCACTAAAAAGTGATTAGGTTGTTCTTCTTTAAGAATTTTCTCTAGTAACATCGCAAAGCCATATACTGCATTAGTATGTATGCCTGCCTTATTTGAAAGTAATGGCAAAGCATAGAAAGCTCTAAAGCTTAAACTATTACCATCAATTAATACTAATTTATTCACGTTATAAACCTCCAGCACATATTTAAATATATTTTAGCATAAACAGTGTATCGTCATTAAACATTAAGTACCATTGTCTCATAATTCATTGAACTAAAATAAGAACCACACGCCTTTATGAATTCAATCATTTTAGGGTGTGGTTCTTAATATTTAATCTTCATCGAAAAACGTCACTTTAAAGGTCGAACCCTCATTTAAACGACTAATTACACTAATTCTTCCATTATGCGATTCAACAATATGCTTAGTAATCGATAATCCTAACCCAGTACCGCCGGAATCTCTACTTCGTGCTTTATCAACTCGATAAAATCTTTCAAAAATATGTTTTTGTTCCTCAGCACTAATACCTATACCAAAGTCTTGAATTTCTAGGTTAACCCTCTTACCTTCACGATACACACTTACAATAACTTTATTATCATTGGTTGAATAATTGATGGCATTAGATAATAAATTGGTAATAACTTGAGCAATTTTATTTTCATTTGCTTTGAAAATAACATCACGTTCAATTTTAGATTCAATTGTTATATTTTTATTCTGAGCTTGATTTTGTAAATTATCTATCGTTGTATAAGCTAATTCAGATAAATTCATATAACTCGTTGTTATTTCATTTTGTTGCTCAATATGCGATAAATCTAGTAAATCCATCACAAGTGATTCGATTCTATTCGATTCTTTCAGGATGATATTTAAGAACATATTAAGCGATTCTTCATCGTTTTTAGCACCTTCAATCAATGTTTCAGCGAATCCTTTAATTGAAGTAATCGGTGTTTTAAGTTCGTGTGAGACGTTAGCTACAAATTCTCGACGTAGGTTTTCTAACTTTTGCAAATTAGTAATATCATGCAATACGACCACCATACCTTGTAGCTTTTTCTTCGATTTAGATAGTATTGGTACACATGATACATCAAAATATTTTGTGTGAACATTATTGATATCTACTTCAATCTGATCATAAATCACTTTCTCAGTTCTAAAACTTTCTATGATTAACTTTTCAATTTTATCATTGATAAAACCAATATAACTTTTATTTTCCACACTTTGTTCAGGACTAAATACTTCATAATATGCCGAGTTCGCTACGACAATTTCACCATGTTTATCAATCATTAATACTGAACTTGGTATATTTTCTAATGTCGTTTTTAATCTATTAGATTGGATTTTTTGTCTATTATTTAATTTCTGTAACCGTCTTGCAAGCTCATTTGTCGTTACAAACAATGCTTTAGTTTCTTTGACGTTACTTTCGGGTACACGAACATGATAATAACCATCCGCCAATAATGAAGTAGCATATGTTACTTCATTTATGGGTCTAATATATGTACGATTGATACTTCTACTAGCTAGATAAACTGTAATTAATACAATCACACCTACAATTGATAGGTACTTCCACATTTCTTTTTGCAGGTCTAATATTTCATCATTAATTCCACTTATGTAAACAGTTTTATCATCAATTTGACTTTTAAACGTATACTTCAAACCAAGTTTCGTATTTTTATGAATCAATTGTGAGGGGTTTGCCTCGTTATCTATACGTTTATCTATCTTTTCTTTTTCATCAGTCGTGAATATCACTTTATCGTTTTTCTTGATTACGATTATATTCTCTTGATTATTAGCAATATTTTTAATCTCACTTTTTTTATTATCGTTATATAAGCTGACATAGTTACGCGATTCTTTTTCAAGTTCCTTTGTCTGATTTTGTGTTAATGTTTGATAAATCATGTTGTGGACAATTGCACCTAAACCTATAAAACTAATAATCGTAATAGTACTAATTAATATTAAAAGACGATGGTGGAATTTCAACATTAACTTTTAGGACGCTCCAATTTATAGCCTAATCCTCTAACAGTTTTAATTAATTTAGGTTGTTTAGGGTTCTCTTCTAATTTGTCTCTCAAATGACTAATATGGACATCAACGATACGAGAATCACCTGCGAACTCGTAATTCCATACAGAATTCAACATATGTTCTCTAGTAATCACACGACCTTGTCGTTCAATAAGATAAAGTAATAATTCAAATTCTTTTGGCGTAAGTTCTAATAACTCATCATCTTTATATACTTCGAAAAATTCAGGACGAATACGGATTGAATCAATAATAATATCCTCATCATCTGTTTCACTTTGTTCAACTTCATTGACGAATTGTGAACGTCTTAAAATTGCTTTTACTCTTGCCACGACTTCTCTTGGTGAGAAAGGTTTAGTCATATAGTCATCAGCACCTAGTTCCAAACCTAATACCCTATCAAATTCATCATCCTTTGCCGTAAGCATAAGAATAGGTACTAAATTTTTATCAGATCTAATTGTTTTACAAACTTCAATACCATCTTTTTTAGGTAACATAACGTCTAAAACAATTAAATCTGGTTGAGACAATTCAACCTTTTGTAGTGCTTCTTCACCGTCATAGGCTACTTCTACTATGTATCCAGCTGTTTCTAAATTATATTTAAGTAACGTAACGATCGATTGTTCATCGTCAACGACTAATACTTTTTGTGACATGATGTGCCTCCCCCATTTAAATTACATGTTTATTATAACTGATGTTTAAATACAAATAACATACCTACACATCAAATTTACATAAACTTAACAATCCAATTATAATGATACTTATATTAAGCTAACATTGGATTAATATTGTCATTTCATTAATTAAACTATCATTTTTTTATAAAAAATGATATTGAAACACTAGTAATTTACAAAATCTTAATAAAAAAACGGATTGGTTTCCCAATCCGTTTAGTTCAATATCATCTATTATTTTAAGTTTTTGATTAATTCGTCAGCAAACTCTGAAGTTGATACTTCTGTCGCACCATCCATTAGACGAGCAAAGTCATAAGTAACTATTTTAGAAGCGATTGTTGCTTCTATAGAGTCTGTAATTTTATCAGCAGCTTCTTGCCATCCTAAGTGTTCTAACATTAATACTGAACTTAATAGTTCAGAAGATGGGTTTACTTTGTTTAACCCAGCATATTTAGGTGCTGTACCATGAGTAGCTTCAAAGATAGCATGACCAGTTTCATAGTTGATATTTGCACCAGGTGCAATACCAATACCACCTACTTGAGCAGCTAATGCATCTGAAATGTAGTCACCATTTAAGTTCATTGTAGCAACAACTTCATGTTCAGATGGACGAGTTAAAATTTGTTGTAAGAAGATATCAGCGATTGAGTCTTTAACGATAATTTTACCTTCTTGTTCAGCTTTTGATTGTGCTTCATTCGCAGCGTCTTTACCTTCTTTTTCTACAATTTCATCATATTGTTGCCAAGTGAATACTTGATCAGCAAATTCATTATGAGCTAAATCGTAACCCCATTGTTTAAATGAACCTTCAGTAAATTTCATAATGTTACCTTTGTGAACTAAAGTTACAGCTTTACGGTTATTATCAATTGCATATTGGATAGCAGCTCTAACTAATCTTTCAGTACCTTCTTTAGATACTGGTTTAATACCAATACCTGAAGTTTCTGGGAAACGAATATTTGTTGCGCCCATTTCATCTTGTAAGAAGTCAATTACTTTTTTAACTTCTGGCGTACCTTCTTTGAATTCAATACCTGCATAGATATCTTCAGTGTTTTCACGGAAAATAACCATATCTACGTCTTGAGGGCGTTTAACTGGTGATGGTACACCTTGGAACCAACGTACAGGGCGTAAGCAAGTAAACAAGTCTAGTTCTTGTCTTAATGCTACGTTTAATGATCGGATACCGCCACCGATTGGAGTAGTTAAAGGACCTTTTACAGCAATTAAATATTCTTTAATAGTGTCTAAAGTTTCTTGTGGTAACCATTCACCAGTATTGTCATATGCTTTTTGTCCAGCTAAAACTTCTTTCCATTCGATGCGTTTTTCGCCATTATATGCTTTTTCAACTGCAGCATCGATAACACGACTAGCTGCTTTCCAAATATCTGGTCCGATTCCGTCACCGATAATGAAAGGAATAATTGGTTCGTTTGGTACATTTAATCCATCTTTAGTTTGAGTAATTTTTTCTGCTGTCATAAAATTTGACCTCCAAGTAATTTGTTTGAATTCACCTAATACTATAGATGATTTGATTATCTTTCTTCAATAGGAACGTATTTACGATTTGTTTCACCAATGTAATTCGCTCTTGGACGCATGATTCTATTATCTCTATATTGTTCAAGAATATGTGCAATCCAACCTGATGTACGACTTACTGCAAAGATTGGTGTAAATAAATCATGTGGAATGTCCATACTGTGATAAACTGACGCACTAAAGAAATCGACGTTAGGAATTAATCCTTTTTCTTCCTTCATGCGTTTTTCAATAGCTAATGACATTTCATATAATTCGCTTTGTCCAGTTTCTTCAGTGATTTTTCTACTCATTTCTCGTAAATACTTAGCACGTGGGTCACCTTCTTTATACACACGGTGACCGAAGCCCATAATTTTTTCTTTATTAGCTATTTTTTTGTCTAAATAGTTATCTACATTGTCTAATGAGCCTACTTCAGATAACATAGCCATCACGCGTTCATTAGCACCACCATGTAAAGGTCCTTTTAATGAACCAACAGCAGCAACAATACCTGAATACATATCAGATAAAGAAGATACTGCACAACGAGCAGTGAATGCAGATGCATTTAATTCGTGATCAGCATGTAAAATTAAAGCTTTGTTGAAAGCTTCTTCCTCAATATCAGTTGGTAATTCACCTTTTAACATGTATAGGAAGTTTCCAGCGTAGCTTAAATCTGAATTTGGTTTTAATGGTTCTTTACCTTCACGTACACGTGCGAAAGCTGTAACTAATGATGCAATTTTAGCTTGAATACGAATTGCTCTTTCATATTTCTTTTCATCTGATTCGTCTTCAGCATCTGGATCGAAATGAGCAATGTATGATACTGAAGTACGTAATGCAGCCATTGGATGTACTTTATCAGTTACGTACTCTTCAAAATGTTTATACACTCTAGGATTAAGTGTCATATACTCATATAATTTTGATTTAAGTTCTTGTAATTCTTCTTTATTTGGCAATCTATAGTTCCATAATAAAAAGATGATTTCTTCAAACTGGGCATTTTCTGCAAGATCGTCAATATCATATCCTGCGTATGTTAATTGACTATCGATGATTGAGCTGATTTTAGTTTCAGCTGCAATTACCCCTTCCAAACCTCTTTGTAATTCTGCCATGATAAATTTCCCCTTTACTATTTCTTTATGAAATGGCTTTCAACTAGTATTATAGCTAATTATTAAGTTTTTGTGAAACAAAATAAATTACTATATATATGTAAGTTTGGTATTGATTCATATATAACATAAATGTTAAAAATGTTCTAAGTACCATGAAACCAACATTTTGGCCTTTTAAATTGTTTTGAAAATTAAATTGAATACAAAGTTTTTATTTGGTTATCAAGCTTGATTAAAAAATACTAATTATCTAGGAGTGTATTTTAACACTTTTTTAATAAATAAATTGTATAAAAAGCTATTTAAGTGCATAATATAATTATCTAAAAGTAAGGGAGAGGTCTTATGGCTGATAATCTACAAAGAGAATTGAGCAATCGCCATGTGCAATTAATTGCTATTGGAGGCGCTATTGGGACAGGATTATTCCTGGGTGCTGGACAAACGATTGCCATGACGGGTCCCTCAATACTACTCACGTACATCTTTATTGGATTCATGCTATTCATGTTTATGCGTGGATTAGGTGAAATTATTATTCAAAACACAAGTTTCAAATCATTTGCGGACGTAACTAATACATATATAGGTCCATTTGCAGGATTTGTTACTGGTTGGACATATTGGCTATGTTGGATAATTACTGGTATGGCAGAGGTTACCGCAGTAGCTAAATATGTTAGTTTTTGGTTTCCACATATTCCTAACTGGATTAGTGCATTATTCTGTGTACTTATTTTGATGTCATTTAACTTACTAAGCGCTAAGTTATTTGGTGAATTAGAGTTTTGGTTCTCTATTATCAAAATTGTAACAATCATAGGGTTAATTGTTGTTGGGGCTGTTATGATCTTATTTGCATACAAAACGCAATTTGGACATGCAAGCTTAACTAATCTATACAATCATGGTATTTTTCCTAAAGGAGCATCAGGATTCTTCATGTCATTCCAAATGGCAGTGTTCTCATTCGTTGGTATCGAAATGATTGGTGTAACTGCCGGTGAAACGAAAGATCCTGAATCAACTATTCCAAAAGCTATCAACAGTGTACCAATTCGTATATTAATCTTTTATGTTGGTGCCCTAGCTGTGATTATGTCAATCATTCCTTGGGATAAAGTCGATCCAGATAATAGTCCATTTGTTAAACTATTTACACTTATTGGAATTCCATTTGCAGCTGGTTTAATTAACTTCGTTGTATTAACTGCTGCAGCATCATCATGTAATAGTGGTATTTTCTCAAACAGTAGAATGTTGTTCGGATTATCTGATAACAAACAAGCACCACCTGCGTTTAGCAAAACTAACAAGAACGGTGTGCCATATGTAGCAATTATTGGATCTTCAGCATTATTATTAATTGCAGCACTATTGAATTACATTTTCCCAGATGCAACATTAGTGTTCACATATGTAACAACATTATCTACTGTATTGTTCCTAATCGTATGGGCTTTAATTATCATTGCTTATATTAATTACAGTAGTAAGAATCCAGAATTACACAAGGCGTCTACATATAAATTACCTGGTGGTAAATATATGGGCTACGTCATCTTATTATTCTTTATCTTAGTATTCGGTTTATTATTTGTTAATGAAACAACTAGACGTGCAATTTATTTAACGCCGTTATGGTTTGTAATATTAGGATTAATGTATTGGAGATATAAAAAAGCAAGTACTGCATCTAAATAGTCTTTAACAAAATAAAAATGAGCCAGTAAATGATTTATCATCAATTCATTTACTGGCTTTTTTATATTTAATATCAATATTACTTATGGTCTACATATTTAACTAATATAAAATATATTTTTACATACACTAATGATGTATCAGATCATATTAAAAACGAGTTATAAAGCAAAAAACACCACTTCCAATTTTAATAGTTTGGAAGTGGTGTTTCTGATTTCATCATCAATCTATTTAATTAAAATACTGTTAATTAAAGTACGTTAGCATAACCTTCGAATACTTTACCGTTAGCTGCATCAACAGTAACTAACATATCATCTTTAATTTCTTTTGTAGCATTTTCAACACCTACTACCGTTGGAATACCTTTTTCTAAACCAACAATAGCACTTGGTGATGTAATACCATTTTCTTCAGTGATTAAACCAATAGCTTGATCTACGTATGGTACTAATGTTTCATCTACAGAGTTAGTGACGATGATTTTATCACTTAAATCAACACCTTCTAAATCACTAGCAGAATCAGCGACAACAGCAGTACCTACTACTGATCCACGACCTACACCTTGACCTTTAGCAATTTCATCACCAACTAAGTGAATTTTCATCATATTTGTAGTACCTTTTTCACCTGTTGGTACACCTGCAGTGATAATAATTAAATCACCATTTTGAACTCTTTCAGTTTCAACTGCAGTTGCGACTGCATTATTTAATAATGCATCAGTGTTTTTACGTCCTTCTTTAACTACTGGGTAAACACCCCAAACGATAGCACATTGGCGTGCAGTTTTTTCACTCGGTGTTACAGCAATAATGTCTGAATGTGGACGATATTTAGAAATTGTACGAGCTGTTGAACCACTTTCAGTTGCAGCAACAATAGCTTTAACATTTAAGTTTAATGCAGTATGGGCCACTGAGATACCAATAGCATTCACTAATGATGTTTCAACTAATTTAGTTCTGTCAGATAATAATTTTTTATAGTCTTGTGCTGCTTCTGCTGAAACTGCAATGTTTCTCATTGTTTTAACTGCTTCTTCTGGGTATAAACCTGCAGCAGTTTCACCAGATAACATTACTGCATCTGTACCATCATAGATTGCATTCGCAACGTCACTAGCTTCCGCACGAGTAGCACGTGGATTACGTTGCATAGAATCAAGCATTTGTGTAGCTGTGATTACTGGTTTACCTAATTTATTACATTTTCTAATTAAGTCTTTTTGAACCATTGGTACTTTTTCAGGTGGAATTTCAACACCCATATCACCACGAGCTACCATTAAACCATCAGATACTTCAAGAATTTCTTCGATATTATCGATACCTTCTTGGTTTTCAATTTTAGGGAAAATAGTAATATTTGCTTTTTCTTGTTCTAAGATTTCACGAATATCTAAAACGTCACTTGGACGACGAACGAAGCTTGCAGCGATGAAATCTACATCTTCTTTGATACCAAATCTAATGTCGTCTGCATCTTTGTCAGTGATACCTGGTAAGTTTACTTTCACACCTGGTAAGTTAACACCTTTTTTATTTTTTAATTCTCCACTGTTTAAGATGTCACATTTAACTTCACCTTTATCATGGTCAATGTCTTTAACTTGTAATTCAACTAAACCATCATCTAATAAAATATATGAACCTACTTGAACATCGTTGATTAAGTTGTCGTAAGTAACAGAGAATTTCTCTGGCGTACCTTCAACTTCTGTCATGCTTACAATAACTTCTTTACCTTTTTCTAAATCAATGATGCCATCTTTCATATTATGTGTACGAATTTCTGGCCCTTTTGTATCTAAAAGGATAGCTACTGTTTTATTTAAACGTTTAGCAACTTTGCGAATTGTATCAATTCTACCTTTATGTTCTTCATGGCTTCCGTGTGAAAAGTTCAAACGTGCCACGTTCATACCAGCATTCATTAATTTTTCAAGCATTTCTTCTGATTCTGAAGCTGGTCCAATAGTACATACAATTTTAGTCTTTCTCATTTTAAAATCCTCCTGAAATTTATATAGATAACTCTTTAGCTAGTTGATAAATTTGTTGATCAAACTTATGACTTGAATGACCAAATATTTCATCGAATGGTGTCGCTGTTAATTGGTTATGTTTAATACCAACACCTTTGGCAGTTTCACCTTTCTTTAATAATTCAACGGCGTGACCACCTAATCTTGATGCTAAAACACGGTCAGCTCCTGAAGGGCTACCTCCACGTTGAATGTGTCCTAATACTGAAACTCTTGTATCAATATTAATATATTTACTTAATTCATCAGCACATTCTTGACCGCTCATACATCCTTCAGCAACCATAACGATTGAGTGTTTTTTACCACGTTTAATACCTTGCTCTATCTTTTCAGCTACTTCTTTAATATCTGTATCAACTTCTGGTACGACAATCGTTTCAGCACCTACAGATAAGCCTGCCCATAGCGCTAAGTCACCACAGTCACGACCCATTACTTCAACGATAAATGTTCTTGCATGACTTGATGCTGTATCACGAATTTTATCGACTGAATCAATAATCGTATTAAGTGCTGTGTCGAATCCAATCGTAAAGTCGGTACCGTTAATATCATTATCGATTGTACCAGGAATACCAATGGTTTGTATTTCTTTACACTCTTCACTTATACGTTGAGCGCCACGATAACTGCCATCCCCACCAATAACTACTAGGCCTTCAATTTCTCTTTTACGTAGATTGTTAATAGCAACTTTACGTACTTCTTCTTCTTTAAATTCAGGACATCTTGCTGAGAATAAGAATGTCCCACCACGTTGGATAGTATCTCCAACTGATCCTAATTCAAGTTTATGAATATCATCTTCTACTAATCCTTGATAACCGTGATATACACCATAAACTTCAATATTATTGTAAATTGCTGTACGTACAACTGCTCTAACGGCAGCATTCATCCCCGGTGAATCTCCACCGCTAGTCAAAACTGCAATTTTCTTCATGACGACATACCTTTCTATAACTAGATTTATCTTCAACTCTAAATTACCACAAATTTTTTACTTCTTCCATCAAAAGAAAGGAGTTATATTGATGTAAACGTTTTTAATTTTGACTTTTATTTTAACAATATTAAAAATAGAGTAATAGTCTATAAAATGACTACTACTCTATTCCTCTTTATTCTACAAAAGAACCTATATTTCTAAATTTATTAAAGCGATCTTCAACTAATTGTTCCTTATTAAGCTGTTCTAATTCATTTAGATGAGTAACAAACGTCTTTTTAATAGATTGCGCTTGAGTCTCCATTTCTTTATGTGCGCCGCCAAGTGGCTCGTTAATCACATCATCTATTACCTTTAATTCATGTAAGTCATGTGCTGTGATTTTCATTGTTTCTGCAGCAATTTTAGCCAAATTACTGTCTTTCCATAGTAATGCTGCTGCACCTTCTGGAGAAATAACAGAGTACGTACTGTTTTCAAGCATTAATACTCTGTTAGCAATACCGATACCAAGTGCACCACCACTACCACCTTCACCGATAACGACTGCAATGACAGGTACTTTTAAAGAAGCCATTTCTATTAAATTGGTAGCAATAGATTCACTTTGCCCTCTTTCTTCAGCTGCCTTACCAGGGTATGCACCTTTAGTATCAATAAATGTGAATATAGGTCGATTAAACTTTTCAGCCTGTTTCATAAGTCTTAATGCTTTTCTATAACCTTCTGGATGTGCCATACCAAAATTACGATAAATATTATCTTTAGTATCTTTACCACGTTGTTGACCTACAACAGTTACTGCCTTTCCATTTAAGTAACCAATACCGCCGATCATAGCTGGATCATCTCTAAAATTACGGTCTCCATGTAATTCTATAAATGAATCAAAAATCATAGGGATATAATCTAAAGATGTCGGTCTGTCTGGTAATCTAGCTATTTGTACTCTATCCCATGGTTTTAAATTTGTATAAACTTTTTTTGTTTCGCGTTCTAAAGAAGCTTCAAGCATATCGATTTCTTCTTGTAAATCAACATCATTCTTTTCTTGAGATTCTTTTAACGAATCAATTTTCTTTCTAATTTCAAAAAGTGGCTTTTCAAAATCAAGCATTAGCTTTTCACCTCTTGATGTAGATTTAATATATTAGCAAGTGTTGTTCTCATGTCTTTACGATGTATTACTTTATCAAGTTGACCATGTTCCAATAAAAATTCAGCAGTTTGGAAATCTTCTGGTAATTTTTCATTAATCGTTTGTTCAATCACGCGTCGTCCAGCGAAACCGATTAATGCTTTGGGTTCACTTAAATTAATATCACCCACTGATGCAAAACTTGCAGACACACCACCTGTAGTAGGATTCGTAATATATGAAATATATAGTAATCCTGCGTCAGAATGTCTTTTTAATGACACACTAGTTTTACCCATTTGCATTAATGAAATAATACCTTCTTGCATACGGGCACCACCACTTGCAGAGAACAAGATAAATGGTAATCGATGCTCAGTACAATAATCAATGATTCGGCAAATTTTTTCACCAACAACTGAACCCATACTACCCATTCTAAAACGTGCATCCATTACGGCTACACCGTATTCAATACCATCTAATTTAGCAGTACCAGTCACAACGGCTTCATTTAAGTCTGTCTTTTTCTGATCCTTTTCAATCTTCTCAATGTAACCAGGAAAATCTAAAGGATTAGCAGATGTCATGCCTTTATCAAATTCATTAAATGTACCTTCGTCAGAAATTGCTTCGATTCTTTTGTAAGCAGATAATGAAATATGGTGGTCACAATTGAAGCATACATTTAAGTTCTCATCTAATTCTTTGGTATACATGATCTTTTTGCATTTAGGACATTTAGTCATGATTCCTGCTGGTACATCATTTTGTTTAGAATCTTGAACTGTTAGATATTTCTTTTTCTTTGTTCGATTAAAAAAATCTTTAAACATAGGGAAACCTCCAAAAACCTCTGACCTTTATAAGGATTAAATTTATACTCATGAAGCATTTATAATTATGTATAGTGATAAAGTACTATAACGACATTTGTAACTTACACGTTATAAATGTCGTTATAATTAAACTTCATCCAAATATAGTATTCTATATGAATATATTTATCAATATTATTTTAAATCTGTTAATTTCATTGTTTTATCATACACATCTTGTGGATCAACTTCAATTCGAGCTACACCAGATTCCATAGCTGCTTTAGCAACCTCACGAGCAACAGATGGCGCAACACGTTTATCAAATGGTCCAGGAATACAATAATTTGGTTCTAATTCTTTACTATCGATTAAGTCTGCAATCGCTTCAACTGCAGCTTTTTTCATTTCTTCGTTAATATGGGTTGCTTCTGTATCCAATGCACCTCTAAATATACCTGGGAATGCTAATACATTATTAATTTGGTTTGGATAATCTGAACGTCCAGTTCCAACAACTTTCGCACCAGCATCTTTAGCATCGTTAGGATTGATTTCAGGATTAGGATTCGCCATTGCAAAAATAATTGGATCTTTGGCCATGCTCTCTACCATTTCTTTAGAAAGTAGGTCCGCAATAGATACACCTATAAATACGTCAGCATCTTTAATAACTTCACTAAGTTCGCCTTCAGTTTTATCTTTGTTTGTCCATTTAGCGACGTATTCTTTTGTGTCATTCATGCCATAACTTCTTCCTTCAAATATGGCACCTCTTGAATCACACATAACCATATTTCTAACACCATATGAATAAAGTAATTTCACAATAGCTATTCCTGCTGCGCCTGCACCATTAAGAACGACTTTAATATCTGATAAATCTTTATCAACAATTCTAAGTGCATTGATTAATCCTGCCATTGTCACTATCGCTGTACCATGTTGATCATCGTGGAAGACGGGAATGTTGGTCTCTTTTTTCAATCGCTCCTCGATTTCAAAACAGCGTGGTGCTGAGATATCCTCTAAGTTTATACCACCATAATTAGGTTGGATTAATTTAACTGTCTTAATAATTTCCTCAGTATCAGTTGTATCAAGTGCAATAGGTACACCATTCATACCAGCAAAACTTTTGAACAACACAGCTTTACCTTCCATAACAGGAATACTAGCTTCAGGGCCAATGTTACCTAAACCTAATACTGCGGTTCCATCAGTAACGACCGCAACTGTATTACCTTTAATTGTATAGTCATATACTTTTCTTTCATCTTCATGAATTTCTTTACATGGTTCGGCAACACCTGGAGAATAAGCCAGACTTAATTCTTCTTTATTGGTAACTTTAACATTAGACGCTACTTCTAATTTTCCTTGGTTTTCTTTATGCATTTCTAGTGCTTCGTCTCTTAAAGACATCAAATATCAACCCCTATTTATTTAGTTATAAGAATTAGATGTTGCTAGTTATCATTCAGTTTTTATTATAATATGTTTTCACATACTACTAATAATGAATTGCTTACCTATAGGATGTAAAGTGAATTAAAACTAGCAATAATTTAATTATCAGTCACTACTTTTATAATTATTTTTTCTGCTGATCATTCATATTTTATCATTAATCGACCAATAAGATAATGCCATTTACAAACAAATAGAACAAAAAACAATTATAAAAATAAACTGATGATTAAAATTTAAATCATCAGTTTACTATATCACAATTCAATACTGGATAAAAGTTATACAAAACGGATATCACTTGGTTTAAATAACTTTACTAAATCAGATAAAAAAGCTGAATTTTTCTTAATATAACCTAATCTTGTCATCTCGTTTGTTTGATCATTAAATGATAAAACCTCAATGGATTGATTTGTATTTTCTTGATCTAAATATTGATAGAACCCTTTAACTTGGTCAACTCGTCTAACAATAATTTGTTTTGTTTGGTTCAATTTAAATGCTTCAAATGCTTCTTCTGTATAAATATCATTAAGAATCAACTGCTTTTTACCATTTCGTTGATCAAATTTTCCTTGAACAACATAAATTTGCTCTTCAGATATATCAAGTTCATACTTTTTAAATTGATTTGGAAATATCACGCCATCCAGTAAATGAACGCCATCATTCAAGGTTACGAATGCCATATTTTGACCATTTTTAGTTCTAATCCGCTTAATTTGATTAAACTGTACTAAAATAGGTTGATAGTTTTTAGCATTACTTAATTTATATATTGTTAAATATTGTTTCTTGTTAAATTCTTTCTCTACTGGGTGCTTAGAGATGTAAAATCCTAGGTATTCTTTTTCATATTCACTTATTAATTGATCGGATAACTCTTCTTTTTCTTCATATGACTGTTTTGGCGTGAAGAAATCAAATAACATATCATCTTGTTCTATATCAGTTACTTGATCAATGACTTGATCAATTGAATGTAATAACGTAGCTCGATTTTTACCGAATATATCAAAGGCACCAACTAAAATTAAAGACTCTAATAATTTTCGAGTTTTAACTCTTTTAGGTAAGCGTCTTGCAAAATCAAAGAAATCTTTAAAGTCACCATTTTGATATCTCTCGTCTACGATAAGTTTCACACTTTGGTATCCTACCCCTTTAATAGCTCCTAATGATAAATAGATGCCATCGTTGGTTGCTTTATAAAACCAATAACTTTCATTAATATTGGGTGGGAGTATTGTAATGCTCTGATGTTTGGCTTCATCAATCATGGCAGCCGTCTTTTTCTCACTGCCAATAACATTACTTAATATATTAGCGTAAAAATAATTAGGATAATGGACTTTTAAATAACTCATGATATAAGCGATTTTTGAATAACTAACTGCATGTGCTCTAGGGAAACCATAGTCAGCAAATTTTAAAATTAAATCAAAAATTTGTTTACTCATATATTCGTCATAGCCATTTTGTTTAGCACCATCAACAAAGTGTTGTCTTTCACTTTCAAGTACAGCCCTATTCTTTTTACTCATTGCACGTCTTAAAATATCTGCTTCACCATAACTAAAGTTGGCAAATTGACTGGCGATTTGCATAATTTGTTCTTGATAAATAATAACGCCATAAGTATTTTTCAATATAGGAGCTAAGTCTTCATGTAAATATTCTACTTTTGATGGATCGTGTCTTCGTGTAATATAAGTTGGAATTTCTTCCATAGGCCCTGGTCTATATAATGAAGTAACAGCAACGATGTCTTCGAAGTGTTCAGGCTTTAACTTTTTCAATACTCGACGTACGCCATCTGACTCTAATTGGAAAATACCAGTTGTATCTCCTTGAGACAATAATTCGAAAACTTTTGGATCATCAAAAGGTATACTTTCTATTTCAATGCTGATATTCAAGTCCTTTTTAACTTGATTAATAATCTGATGAATAATTGATAGATTTCTTAAACCTAAAAAGTCAATTTTTAATAAACCAATGCGTTCTGCCTCAGTCATTGTCCATTGTGTTAATAATCCTGTATCACCTAAAGTTAAAGGTGCATACTCATATAAAGCATGATCATTAATAATTATTCCTGCAGCATGAGTTGATGTATGTCTAGGTAATCCCTCTAGCTTTTTACATATTTCAAACCAGCGTTCATGACGATAATTACGATGGACAAATTGTTTAAATTCATCATTCTGATAAGCTTCTTCTAATGTGATGCCTAATTTATGAGGGATTAATTTAGAAATTTCATTTAGCGTTATTTCTTCAAATCCCATAATACGTCCCACATCTCGTGCTACAGCTCTTGCAAGTAGATGGCCAAACGTTACAATACCTGAAACATGTAATTGTCCATATTTTTCTTGAACATATTGAATCACTTTTTCACGTCGTGTGTCTTCAAAATCAATATCGATATCAGGCATCGTTACTCGTTCTGGATTTAAAAAACGTTCGAAGAGCAAATTAAATTTAATAGGATCTATTGTTGTAATACCAAGTAGATAACTTACCAGTGATCCTGCTGAAGACCCACGGCCAGGTCCAACCATTACATCATGCGTTTTAGCATAATGAATTAAATCACTTACGATTAAGAAGTAATCTTCAAATCCCATATTTGTGATAATGTCATACTCATGTTTTAATCTTTCCCAATAGTCTGGTCGATTCAAATTTAAATGATTTAACTTTTCTTCTAGTTTTTGCCATAAGTATGTTTTCGAAAGTTCACCATTCGGCGTTTGGAATTGAGGCAGTAATGATTGATGATAATTTAACTCAGCAGTACATAATTGTGCAATTTCGTCAGTTTTAATGATTAATTCATCATTAATTTCCAAATTTCGAAGTTCGTTTTTATTAAATACATGTTCATGGTAATCCTCTTGTTCAGCTACTAAATCTAATTTACTATTTTCCTTAATGGCTTGAAGTGCTGAAATCGTATCTGCATCTTCTTTATTTAAGTAACGCATGGTATTCAACCAAACAAACGATCTATTCTCTATAGCGATACAATCTTGGTTAAGATATACATGCTTTTTATCATGAAAGGCTTCAATGAATAGTTGATGGTGTTCTTCGACCCCTTTAAATATGATGATGAGATGATTTGCATAACGTTTTAACCATTCAATAGGGATATCTTCTTTCTCTTTCATTTTAATAGCTGACGATAATTGATATAAATCTTTTAAGCCATCATTATTTTGTGCCAAAAGAACAGTTTCCAATTGATACAACCCATCAGTTAAATAGACGGTCATACCAAAAACGGGGTGAATCCCCGCTTCTATACATGCATCATAAAATTTAGGATAGCCATACAAAACATTAGTATCTGTGATTGCAAGTGTTTCAATTCCTTCATTCTTAGCTTTATTAACGACATCCGATATTCTTAAGCTTGAATTTAACAAATCGTATGACGTATGAATATTTAAATACGCAACCATGTTTGTATGACTCCTTTCTGTTTATAGTTATTGAAGCTTTTTACGTAATGCTTGTGCTAGTGAATCAAATTCTTCCCAACTATATACTGAGACACCTGATGCATTAGGATGACCGCCACCACCAAAATCATTTGCTATATCATTAATGACATATTGTCCTTTAGAGCGTAGGCGACAACGAATTTGATCTCCTTCGTCTACACCAAACATCCAAATTTTTAGCCCTTGAATATCTGCTACCGTATTTACAAATTGCGACGCCTCATTTGCTTTTATCTTATATTGTTCTAATACGTCTTTAGTGATTTTTACTTGGCAGTAGCCATCACTATGCAATTCAAAGTTTTGTAATACATAACCTTGAAACGGCATTAATCGTGGGTCTTTTTCGGACATTTTATTAAGCTCAGCATTATGATCAAATGGGAAACCAAGTAGTTTTCCTGCAACTTCCATTGTATGTTGTGTTGTATTACCGAATAAGAAGCGGCCAGTATCTCCGACAATACCTAAATAAAGTACACGTGCGACATCTTCATTAATGATACTTTCATCATTGAAATGTGAAATCATATCGTAAATGATCTCACTTGTTGATGATGCTTCTGTATTAACTAAATTAATATCACCGTATTGATCTACTGCCGGGTGATGGTCAATCTTCAATGCTTTCTTACCTAAAGTAAACCTCTGGTCATCTACACGTGGCGCATTCGCAGTATCACATACTATGACAAGCGCTTCTTTATAAACGTTATCCTCAATTTGATCAAATGACCCTATAAAGTTAAGCGACGCTTCTTCATCACCTACTGCATATATATCTTTATCTGGGAATTTAAGTTGTAAATAATATTTCAATCCTAATTGTGACCCATACGCGTCTGGATCAGGTCTTACATGTCTATGAATAATTACTATTTCATTTGATTCAATTTCTTTCATTATATCGTTCATAAGTGTTTCCATTTATATTAACTCCTCTAGTTGATCTTTTATTAATATCCCTCAAACATTTGACATATAACCGATGCAATCGCTACTTTTTCATTTTGACAATACATCGTCACTTCTAATTTCGCAAAGTATCTCCCTACATCGAGCATTTCATATTTAACATCAACACCAGTTTCAATAGGCACTGTTTTTAAGTAAATGATATTTAAACTTTCTATCATCACATTACCCTTTTTATACTTTCTCATTTCATGTCGTAAAGTTTCTTCTATAATTCCAACAAATACTGCTTTACTTAAGGTACCATAATGATTGGTTAATAATGGAGATACATCAGTTTGAATACCATCATGATTAATAGTAATATGTTTAGCAATTTGATCATTAATCGTTTCACCAATTTGTGGTTGTCTCCCTAGTAACTGCATTGATTTCAATACATCTTGTCTATTGATAACACCGACTGCTTTTTTATTATTATCGGTAACTGGAAGAAGTTCAATACCTTCCCAAATTAATAAATGTGCACAACTTGCGACAGTGTTTGACAACTTAACACTGATAGGATGCTTAGTCATAACATCTTCAATCATATCATTGTCGTTCATATTAATAATTTCTCTACTGGTTACGATACCTACTAACTTGTAATCTTTATTTACAACAGGAAAACGTGTATGTCCCGTTTCATTCGCGATTTGTTTATAATCTTCTAAAGTCATTGTGTTTAATAATACAGACAATTCGTTTATTGGTTTTACAATATCTTCTACCACTAAAATTTCTTTTCGAATTTTTTGGTTGAACATCGCACGGTTAATGATATTTGCAACTAAGAACGTATCATAGCTAGATGACAATACTGGTAAATCGTGATCATCTGCATATTGAATGACTTCTTTTGTTGGTTGAAATCCACCTGTAATTAAAATGGCTGTACCACGTTTTAATACTTCGAGTTGTACATTTCTTCTATTTCCTATAATTAATAAAGTTTGCGGTCCAATATATCTTAAGATATCACTTAATTCCATAGCGCCAATGGCAAAGTTAGATACCGTTTTATTGACGCCATTCTTACCAGCAATAATTTGTCCTTCAACAATATTTGCAATTTCATTAAATGTTAAATTATCTATTTCATCACGATTTCGTTTTTCAATTCGAACAGTTCCTACTCTATCAATAGTTGTAACCATTCCTAGCTGTCCAGCATCTTTAATTGCTCTGTAGGCTGTACCTTCAGATACAGCTAAATCTTTGGCGATTTTCCTAACTGAGATTTTTGAACCAATTGCTAATGATTCAATATGCTTTAAAATTTGTTCATGTTTAGTCATTACGTTACCTCTTCTTAGAACAATGTTATGCCTATTATAACTTTTTAATGAAAAAAAATCATTGACGCACACTCCTAAATGATTAAAACCCTTATATTAAATTTACAACTTTTGTAAAATGATAATTTTATTAAAAAACCTTTTAATTTAAATGGAAATATCCATCTTTTTTTATTAGAATGGAAATGAGGAGGGGTGATCTTATGTATAAAAAGATTTTATTAGGCGTAGACACTCAATTAAAAAATGAAAAAGCTTTAGAAGAGGTTTCAAAACTTGCTGCTGATGACGCAGTAGTCACTATTTTAAATGCTATTAATGAACAAGATGCTCAAGCGTCTATTAAAGCTGGAGTTCACTTAGACAAAATTACCGAAGAGCGTAGTAAACGTTTAGAAAAAACACGTAATATTTTAGAAAGCTATGGTATTGATTATGATCAAATTATCGTTCGCGGGAATGCTAAAGAAGAATTACTTAAACATGCAAATAGTGGCAAATATGAAATTGTAGTCTTGAGTAACCGCAAAGCTGAAGAAAAGAAAAAATTCGTTCTTGGTAGCGTAAGTCACAAAGTTGCTAAACGAGCAACTATCCCTGTACTAATCGTAAAATAAAATCTTACTTAGCTTATTTACACTAGTTATCTATTGAGGCTCACACGCCTTTGATGGATAATTAGTGTTTTTTAATTAAAAAGGTTGGGACAAAAGCGTTTATGATTTGAGCAGAACCAAACGATGAGCAAAATTATTTTCCAAATTTTGTCGAATCATAAGATTCTGTCGATAATCCTGCTTTTGGGACGCCGTTAATCGGTTTCCCAGAGCACAAACACTATATATCTCAACCTCATCTCAAAATTAGAATTTAACTTCTTGACCTGGTTCTAATATTTGAACATCCCCTACTTTAACTGCATCTTTAAATTGCTCTGGGTCTTGTTCAATTAGTGGGAAAGTATTGTAATGAACCGGTACTGAAATACTAGGTTTAATGAATTCATTTATTGCATAGGCTGCATCGTCTATGCCCATCGTGAAATTATCACCAATTGGAATAAAACAAACATCTACAGGATGTCGTTTAGCTATTAATTCCATATCGCTAAATAAACCGGTATCTCCTGTATGGTAAATTGTTTTTCCTTCTGCTTCAATTACGACACCCATAGGCATACCTAGATACACCGGAATACCATTTTCATGTGTATAACTTGAACTATGGAACGCTTGTACATATTTAACGCTACCGAAATCTAATTCAGCTTTACCACCAATGTTCATACCTCTTACATTTTCCACACCATGATAAGTACTTAAATAGCCGGCAATTTCTGCACTACCGATAACTGTAGCATGATTTCTATTAGCTAGTTCTACTACATCACCAAAGTGGTCTTCATGACCATGAGTTAAAATAATATAATCTACATCTAATCTTTGTTCATCTAAATCACATTTATCATTTCCTGAAATAAAAGGATCTACAATGACTTTTTTACCATTTCCTTCAAAATAAATTGTTGATTGACCATGAAATGAAAGTTTCATTATCTTAGCCCTCCTAATCGTTTATATGCATATTATACCCTAGCGACTGCGTTTTATAACACGAAAGAATGGAATAATTCAAACTTTGAAATATGTAGTTTTTTAGCATAAAATTAAGTTAATCATTTAAAGGAGGAAAACTTCATGACAAAAATCAATGAAATTATTAATTATCTACAAAAAGAAAATGCTGATGCTGCTTGGATCACTACACCATTAAACATTTATTACTTTACTGGCTATCGTAGCGAACCGCATGAAAGATTATTTGCATTATTAATTCAAGCTAGTGGTGAAACTGTTTTATTCTGCCCTAAAATGGAAGTTGAAGAAGTTAAAGCGTCTCCTTTTGACGGTCAAATTATAGGTTATTTAGATACTGAAAATCCTTTCGATTTATATCAACAATCATTCGAACGTATGCTAATTGAAAGTGAACATTTAACAGTTATACGCCAACGTGAAATAACACAAGCCTTTCATGTAGAACAATTTGGTGATATCGACCAAACGATTAAAAACTTAAGAAACATCAAGTCAATTGATGAAATTGAAAAAATTAAGCATGCTGCTCATTTAGCAGATAAATGTATAGAAATCGGTGTAAACTATTTAAAAGAAGGCATCAGTGAACGTGAAGTTGTGAATCATATCGAAAATGAAATTAAGAAATATGGTGTGAATGAAATGAGCTTTGACACTATGGTATTATTTGGCGATCACGCTGCTTCACCACATGGTGTTCCAGGTAATCGTCAATTACAAAATAATGAGCTAGTTCTCTTTGATTTAGGTGTCATCTATAATCACTATTGTAGTGACATGACTAGAACTGTACAATTTGGCACACCAAGTAAAGAAGCTTTAGATATATATAATATTGTTCTTGATGCTGAAACATCAGCAATTGATGCTATTCGCCCAGGTGTAAAATTAAAAGAAATAGATAAAATCGCGAGAGATATTATTGATCGAGCAGGCTATGGTGACTACTTCCCTCATCGTCTTGGCCATGGTTTAGGTTTAGAAGAACATGAATACCAAGATGTTTCTAGCACTAATGATAATGTTTTAGAAGCGGGAATGGTCATTACTATTGAACCTGGAATTTATGTACCGGGGGTTGCTGGTGTACGTATTGAAGATGATATTTTAGTTACAGATAGTGGTTGTGAAATATTAACGCATTACGAAAAATAATCCTGTCTTCAACATTATTAACACCCTCAAATGTATTAGATGCATTTGAGGGTGTTATTTATATATATTGATAATTTTAAATTATTTTAATGCATCTTCAACAGTTGTGTATTTCATATTGAATGCTTCTGCAACACCTTGATGTGTTACATGACCTTTATACGTATTTAAACCTAAAGATAAAGCATGGTTAGATTTAAATGCCTCTCTATAGCCTTTGTTTGCTAATATCTGAGCAAAAGGTAATGTAGCATTATTTAATGCTAATGTAGATGTACGTGGTACTGCACCAGGCATATTAGCAACTGCATAATGAACAACGCCATGCTTAATGTAAGTTGGATCATCATGAGTTGAAATTTTGTCTGTAGTTTCAAAAATTCCACCCTGGTCAATTGCAATATCTACAATTACAGAACCATTTTTCATTTGTTTAATCATATCTTCTGTTACAAGATTTGGTGCTTTAGCGCCTGGAATTAATACTGCACCTATAACTAAATCACTTTCTTTAACATACATTTCAATATTTAATGGGTTTGACATAATAGTATGTACTCTTCCATCAAACAGATCATCTAATTCTTGTAGACGTTTAGGATTAACGTCTAATACAGTGACATCTGCGCCTAAACCTAATGCAATTTTTGCTGCATTTGTACCTGCTTGGCCACCACCAATAATTGTCACCTTACCTTTAGTCACACCTGGCACGCCTCCAAGTAAGATGCCCATACCGCCATTAAACTTTTGTAAAAATTCAGCACCGATTTGTGTTGCCATTCTACCTGCAACTTCACTCATCGGACTCAACAATGGTAATGAACGATCTGGTAATTGTACAGTTTCATAGGCAATACCAATCACTTTATTATCTACAAGCGCTTGTGTTAATTTTTCTTCATTTGCTAAATGTAGATAAGTGAATAAAATTAAACCTTCTTTGAAATATTGATATTCTACTTCTAATGGTTCTTTAACTTTAACGACCATATCAACATCCCAAACTTGTGATGCTTCTGAAACAATGTCAGCCCCTGCTTCTTTATAATCTATATCTTCAAAGTATGAGCCCATTCCAGCATTAGTTTCTACTAAAACAGTGTGTCCTTGTTCAACCAAGGCATGTACACCACTCGGTGATAGACTTACTCTGTTTTCATTGTTTTTTATCTCTTTAGGAATACCTATTTTCATTCCACACACCTCCTCTATTATAGTAACGCGAAAGCCTACTAAAACACAAATGAAAGCGCCTACAAAAATACACAAAAATGTTAATTTTTAGAGTAATATTTTCTGAAAAATGTGGTAATATATAAGTAAGAAAAGACGAAAGGGGTACTGACGATGATTACTTACAAAAATATTTTAATCGCAGTCGACGGTTCACACGAAGCAGAATGGGCATTTAATAAAGCAGTTGGCGTTGCTAAACGTAACGATGCCAAACTTACAATTGTGAATGTCATTGATTCAAGAACTTATTCTTCTTATGAGGTATATGATGCTCAATTTACTGAAAAATCTAAGCACTTCTCAGAAGAATTATTGAATGGTTATAAAGAAGTTGCGACAAATGCTGGTGTTACAAACGTTGAAACGCGTTTAGAATTCGGTTCACCAAAAGCAATTATCCCTAAAAAAATCGCACCTGAAGTTGGTGCAGACTTAATTATGAGTGGTACTTCAGGTCTTAATGCAGTTGAGCGTTTTATCGTAGGCTCAGTTTCTGAAGCCATTGTTAGACACGCACCATGTGATGTGCTAGTCGTAAGAACTGAAGAAATGCCAAATGATTTCCAACCACAAGTTGCTACACCACAATTACGTGAAAGATATTCAAATTAATTGATAATAAAATTATCATTATTATGCCAGCAAATGATTACATTTGCTGGCTTTTTTATATTCTGTAGAAAATTGTTATTACTTTATTTCATAATTAATTTACCAAAATAAAGTTATCTCTATAAACTAAAAGAGGAACGACATTGTCGCTCCTCTCATTCACTATATTATTTAGATTCAACATTTTCTTCTGAAGATGTTTCTTCAGTTTCTAAACCACCATATTTGATGACATCTCTAGATATCATTACTTCTTCATCTGTTGGTACTACAAGAACTTTAACAGGTGAATGTGGGTAGTTAATATCTCCTTCTTCACCATGGAGGTTTTCATTTTTCTTAGGATCCCAATAAACACCCATAAATTCTAAGCCTTCTAATACTTTACCACGAATAATATGAGAGTTTTCACCTATTCCTGCAGTAAATACAATGACATCAACACCATGCATTCTTGCAGCATATGAACCAATGTATTTATGGATTTTAGAGGCAAATAAATCAAGTGCTACACGTGCTCTGTGACGACCATGTTTAGCTTCTTCAGTTAAGTCACGTAAGTCACTAGATGTACCAGTGATACCTAATAAACCAGATTCTTTATTTAAGATATTAAGAACTTCATCTGCATTTTTACCAGTTTTTTCCATAATATATGGAATTAATGCTGGATCTAGGTTACCTGAACGTGTACCCATAGTTACACCTGCTAATGGTGTGAATCCCATTGATGTATCAATTGATTCTCCTCCATCAATAGCTGCGATTGAAGCTCCGTTACCAATATGACATGAAATAATACGTAAATCTTCAATAGGTTTACCTAATATTTCAGCCGCACGTCGTGATACATATTTATGACTTGTACCATGGAAGCCATATTTACGAATACCATAATCTTCATAATAACGATAAGGTAAACTATATAAATATGCTTGTTCTGGCATGGTTTGGTGGAATGATGTATCAAAAACTGCAACATGTGGGATTTCAGGTAATAGCTTTCTAAATGCTCTAATACCCATTAAGTTAGCAGGGTTATGCAATGGTGCTAATTCACTCAATGCCTCAATTTGTTGTTCAACTTCATCAGTAACAACTACTGATTTAGGGAATGTTTCACCACCGTGTACAACTCGGTGACCAGTACCTTGAATCTCATTGATATCTTCGATAATATGATGTTCTTTAAATTTCTCTAACATCAAGTTAACTGCTTCTTCATGATCTTTAATATCTCTGACTTCAGTTAATTTTTCCCCTTCAACAAGAATTGTAAAAATAGAATCGTCCATACCAATTCTTTCTACTACGCCTTTTGTTACTGTTTTTTCTTCAGGCATTCTAATAAGCTGGAATTTCAAAGATGAACTACCAGCATTAATCGCCAAAATTAATTTTGACATAAGATTTTGTCCTCCATCATTTGTTTAGTTATATTTTTCACATTTTATTTTATCATTAATACAGTTTGAATTCTATACTGTTACAGATTATTTTTTTGTATGATTTGTGTCCATCCATTGATTTAATTCAGTTATAAAACCTTGGAATTGTTGTGGGTTTTTAAAATCAGGAATATTCGCTAGGAATACTTCAACTGGTTTTGTTACATCTGCTTTTTTCTTCTGTAATATCAGTATAGATTTACGCGCTTTTTCATTTTTAAATAACGTAGATGGTAAATTTAAAAATGCTTGCATTTCTGTTTCTGTAGTAATGAATTTTTCTAACTGTTTCACATGTTCTCCTGAGAATAACTCGCTTGGAACAACTAAAAATGCATATCCTGCCCCTTTTAATGCATTAACAGCTTGTTCAATAAGTAAGTAATGGGAGTAACTATGCCCCTCTTTGAAACCTAGTTTCATTTCTTTACTACGGTCATCTACTGGATAATAACCAATAGGCAAATCACCAATTACAATATCAGATTCTTCTAATGGTAGTGGCATAATAGCATCTTGTGGATATACATCGAAAGGTATTTCTAGGTAGTTTGCAAGGTGAACGCTCACTCTAGAAAGCACTGGATCCACTTCAATAAGATGATGCATAATTGTTGTCTCAGTTAACACTTCTTTAAAAGCAGCACTTAAGTGACCTGCACCACTTGCAATATCAACCACATGCAACTCGTCATTATCTTGTGTAAATCGTTGAACTAAGAAACCTAAAATTAAACCAATTGAATCTGGTGTGATTTGATGATTAGCCTGTATATTTTCTTCTTGCATTAAACTTAAATATGCAAATTGGAATGCTTTTCTTCTATCTTGAAGAGTAGCTTGTTCTAACATTTCTCGTTGATTAGTATAGATATCTTCCATTGCTAACCCTAGATTTTCTATAAAACTTTGTCCATTTTCTTGGTTTAAAGTTTTAGCTTTTTCATCTAAGTGATGGAATAATCTTTCCATAATCGTATTTTCTTCTGCCATTTAAATCCCTCTCTATAAAAAGCATCCATCGCTTTCATAGTGAAATCAGTTGATGTCATATTATCACTTGTAAAAAACAATGGATGCTTATTTCTCACACTACTATCTAAAAGTTTCCATCTTTAGACAAATAGTTATAAATTTTTGTATGATTCTAAGGTTTTTTCGAAATCTGGGAAGTTTGTACCTTCACTTACAATTTCTTTATATACCACTTTGTTGTCTTGATCTAGTACGAATACTGAACGAGCTAATAATCGCATGCCTTCCATCACCACACCAAAGTTTTCACCGAATGATAAATCTCTATGGTCACTTAATGTTACCACATTATCTAAACCATTAGATGCACACCATCTTTTTTGTGCAAATGGTAGGTCAACTGAAATTGTTAATACAACACCATCTTCTTGTGATGCTTCTTCATTAAACTTACGTGTTTGTTGATCACATACACCAGTATCAATAGATGGTACTACACTGATCAATTTTTTCTTATTAGCATAGTCATCTAAAGATTTTTGATTTAAATCGTTATCTAATACTGTGAAATTAGGTGCAACATCTCCCTCATTCACTTGTTGTCCTGATAATGTTACTGGGTTATTTTTAAATGTAATTTCAGTCATATATATGACCTCCTATTTATATTTTTCATCCATTAATATCATACGACATCAATATGACCAAATTCAATTTTAAACTTTTATATCTTAAAAATTCGTTATATATAGTGTTAAATATTTTTACTAAGGAACATTCGATTTATTCAAAAAGCAAATCTTATTATGAATTGATAGTACTTACGTTTAAGTCCATCTACTTCAATAAAGATTTGCTTTCATTTTAATTATATTAATTTGTAAAAAAAGGTAATAAGTAGTCATATGCATTTTTAAGTATCAATAGTGCAGTGACTGTTATAAATAACAATTTAACATAACCCACACCTTTACTTATGGCGAATTGTGCACCCACATATGAACCTATGATCATACTGACTGCCATTATTAGTCCATAAAAATAATCAACTTGTCCTAATATCATAAATAAGATTAAAGCCCCTATATTGGATGCGAAATTGAGTACTTTAGCATTGCCTGCTGCACTTAAAAAGTCAAATCCAAACATAAGTAATACAAATAACATGAATGACCCTGTACCACCACCAATAAATCCATCATAGAAACCGATAATAAGATATGCCATGACAAACATAATGGCTTTCATTCGTGTGAAAGTGGTGAACGTCCTAACTGAACCCCAATCTTTTTTTACTAAGGTATAAATAAATACTAATGACAATGCAATAATAATTAATGGTTTTAAAAGTTGTGCAGGTAATAGAGTTGCTAAATAAGCACCACCTGATGATGCTATAAGGACAAATGGAAACAGTTTGGATACTATTTTCAAATCAACATTGCCTGATCTAATAAACTTGATGGTGCTTGTCAGTGTCCCAAATGAACTTGCTAATTTATTTGTTCCTAGTGCTACTGCAGATGGCAAACCTATTGCTAGTAGTGCAGGAGTAGAAATTAATCCTCCACCACCTACGACTGAATCAATAAATGATGCTAAAAATCCAAACAAAACAATAATCAATATGACATATATATCCCATTCCATGTCATGACCCCTTTGCGATTATTTATTAGAATAAATCTTCCATTAAAGCATCAGTTGATTTATCTTTTTCAGATTTATAATTTTTATCTACCATAATTGTTTCAATGTTCTCGACAGCTTCATCCACCATACTATCAAAGTTAAATACACTTTCGTATTCTACAACTTTATCAAAGTCTGGTTCTGTTACTGGGTTTTTAGGGGTGAAAATGGTACAACAATCTTCATAAGGTTGAATGGAAACTTCGAAAGTACCAATTTCTTTAGCCTTTTTCACAATATCTTCCTTATCAAGCGTTAATAAAGGGCGTAACACTGGCGTTGATGTAACGTGATTTATCGCATACATGCTATTGAGTGTTTGACTTGCAACTTGTCCAAGGTTTTCACCATTGACGATACCTAAAGCGCCAATTTTATGCACTAATTGATCAGCCACTCTCATCATTAATCGACGAGTGGAAGTCATCGTATATCTTGGATGTACTGACTTATTGATTTGTTTTTGTAAATCTGTAAAAGGCACGATGTGTAATTTAATTGGACCAACACGTTCAGACATTATACGTGTCAGTTCTATAACTTTTTCTTTAGCTTTTTCACTCGTAAATGGCGGACTATGGAAATGTATCGCTTCAATTGTCACACCACGTTTCATTACTTCCATACCTGCAACAGGTGAATCAATTCCTCCAGATAACATCAAAAGCGTTTTACCGCCTGTACCAACTGGTAAACCTCCGGATCCTTGAATGACTTCCACATAAATATAGATTGCATCTAAACGCACTTCTACACGAATTTCATGTTGTGGTTGTCTCACATCTACTGTTAGTCCTTCCACATTTTTTAATACTGCTCCACCAATTTCTCGCTGTAGCTCATAAGTATCTTTAGGATAAGACTTATCTGATCGCTTAACGTCAATCTTAAATGTTGAACCATGATCAAATGATTGCGCTAATTGCACAGCGACATTAGCCATGGCTTGATCATTCTTTTCTGTTTTCAATACCGGACTGATTGATTTAATACCATACACTTTGGATAATCGATGTATGATTTCATCAATATCCGCTTCTTCGAACAACTCTATGTACATACGATCTCTTTTACCTTTAATATGGAATCCTTCTAAAGGTTTCAAAGCTCGTGTCACATTAGTTTTTAATTGATTCACAAATTTTTTACGGTTTGAACCTTTAAGTGTTAACTCACCATATCTAACTATTAAGTGGTCATATCTCATTACTTCAACAACTCCTTCACTTCTTCATATATAATTTCAAATTTATCTTTAAAGTTATCGATATCTTTTTGTGTAGTCATCTGTCCCATTGATATTCTAATACTTCCTTCAATTTGTCGGTCAGAAATACCCATTGCAAGCAATACTTCATTGAGTTTACCCCTTTTAGAAGAGCAAGCGCTCGTAGTAGATACCATAATATCTTGTTTTGAGAACGCATTGACTAAAACTTCCCCTTTAACACCAGGAAATCCTAAATTGATGATTTGTGGTGCAGCATCTTCAGGAGAATTAATTTTAATACCAGGGTATGTTTGAACCATGGCTCTAATTTGTTGTTGGTAAGAAGACAATCTTTGATGCAATTCATCTGTCTGTTTCATAGCATTATTAATGGCTTTTGCCATTGATACTGCCATTGGTAAATTAACTGTACCACTGCGAACGCCATATTCTTGACCTCCACCATGTATAATGGGCTCGATATTATGTGCTGTTCTAGTGATCAAAAGTCCTTGTCCTTTTAAACCGTTAAATTTATGACCACTTAAACTCAAACTATCAATACCTTCTATATTGAACGGTATTTTTCCTAAAGCTTGTACCGCATCTACATGAAAGTGCGCTTTAGGGTAATCTTTTAGTACATTGACAATTTGTTGTATTGGTTGAATCTGCCCCATAATATTATTGACATACATACATGTTACAAGGCCTACCCGTTCATTCATTATGGACTTCAAATGCTCGATATCTATCTGCCCATTTGATTGAACATTGACATATTTTAATACAAAACCTTCTTTTTCAGCTAAATATCTCACTACTTCTAATACTGAAGGGTGTTCTAATACAGAGGTTATGATTTCATTGGCTGTATCTTTTTTGCGATAAGCTATTCCTTTTAACGCCATATTATTAGATTCTGTAGCACCACTTGTAAAAATAATATCATATGAGTGATTTAATCTTAGTGCTTGATTAATTTGTTCTTTCGCTTGTTGCAACAATTTTTCTGCTTGTAAGCCAGCCTGATGAGGACTATTAGGATTATAATAAAGTGTCTCATTTACCTTTACAAAGGAATTCAAAACACTAGGATCTACTTTGGTTGTTGCTGCATTATCTAAATAAATCACTGATAACACTTCACTTTCTACATTTTTTACTTAGCTAATTTTATATACTACTGTCAAATATCATTGATATAGTATATTTCTATACTTAGACTACTATGAGTAATTATTTATTCAGTTTAATTATATTTATTCGTTATTTAACTATTAAAAAGCATTTCTAAATAAGCATACTCATGCATTATACTATTTTTTTGTAAAAATAAAAGACATGACTTCCAATTAAATGGAAACCATGTCTTATTATTAATTAAAATCGTTATGATTTAATTACTTGCTCTTCAATATGTTTCGTAATACCAGGTTCTACACTTTCAAGTGCTTGTTCTGAAATTTCAATAGAACGCTTATAACGATTGTTTTTAAATAAACGTTCTGCCTCATTTAAGCTTTTATCAACACTTTGGTGATCTTTACGGTATCTGTTACCATATTGAATTAGCTTTTCAGCATAAACTGCGTTAATTAATACATCGTTCGCTTCATCTTCAAATGTATTCATTTGAATGACGATTTTAGCAACTTTATCTTTTAATTGTTTGACGTGAATTGGTCTTTGACTAAATTGTTCATCAACTTCACGTACTTCATAATCGATTTCATTCTTCATAATAATGAATCGTTCTGGCACGCTAGTTAAGTTAGAAGCTAATAAGCGTCGATAAACCTCTTCTTTTTTAGATTGTACGCGCAATAAGTTATCTTCTGCCTCAGCTTCGTCTTCACGTAATTGAATTAAATGATTTTGTAATTTATCTTGCTTTTCATTAATCACACTTACATGATCTTCTAAATATTGTAAATTATCTTGTACTTCACTATATCTAACAGCCGACTTAGACATTTCTTTAAGAATCTCATCATATACTGAGATAAGATTTTGAATTTCATTTTCAAACTGTCTTACGCTTTGAACATCTGATTCATTAATATAGTAATTCTCACGAACATATTCAATTTCTGTTTTCAATGTATAATTCATGTCTTTGGCTTTGAATAAGTCATCAGTGATAACATCTTTAGTTTCTTCAACTTCATTCTTTGCCTTAACTTCATGTTCGATTAAGTCATACATTTCATCTAACTTATCATTGATATATTCAAGTTTGTCATTCGCTTCATTTAATTCTAATCTACTAATCATTGGTTCTACGAAACTCAATTCTGTTTTAAGGCTTTGAACAGTACCATCTACTTTAACATGATCTAAATCATAGCCTTCGACTTTTAAATCTCTACAACCATATTTTAAATCTTGGAATTGACCAGGAAGTTCTTTTTGAGCTTCACGAATTAATTCTGGTATTTCTTCCATATATTCTTTTAATTGTTGCATTTCTTCATGTAAAGCTGAAATATGGTTATGCGCTTGAACATAATTTCCGTCGGCTTTTAAAACTTCGTATTGAGATAACTTTGGTTCAAAGTTTTCAATTTCTGATTCTAATGGACCAGCTGCTTCACCATATTGGTGACGATTAGCTAATATATCTCGTTTCATTTCACGATGATCTACTTTACATTTTTCATATAATGCTTCGTTATCTTTATGTAATGCAACTATTTCATCCACTTGTGAAACTTGATTATTATAACTTGCTTCGTATTGATCCATTAATTCATGCGCATCATCAATTTCTGCTTGAGCACCTGAAAAGTTAAACTTATCTAAAAGTTCTTCAGCGTTGTGAATTTTTTCCTCGACAGGAGCTAAGTATTGATTAGTATTTTCTAAGTTGTCTTTCTTCATTGCATCGTACTTCGTTTTAGTTTCACCTTTTAGGTTTAAACTAGATAATTTTTTAATATTTTGATCAAAAGGTAATTTTTCAATATCTAATTTACGTTCTTCAGCTTTTTCAACGAGCTGTCGTTTATTCGATCGCAAGTAGAACATGATACCCACAGCAATCAATATAATAACTATTATTGCTAAAATGATATATAACACCATATATACTTCTCCTCCTATGTTATCACTCTATATTATAACGTAATTTGTCTTTTCATTAAATCAGAAAATGTATTTATTGATAGAATATTTTAAACACCTTATACTTATATAAAATAACGGTTAAGGGGAGACAATATGTCAGACATCAAAAACACAAATTATGACTTACTACAAAAACAACTCATTAGCTTAATAGAGGATGAATCAAATTTAATAGCGATATTGAGTAACACATCTGCACTTCTCAATGATCACTTAGACCAAGTTAATTGGGTTGGTTTTTACTTAATTGAAAATAACGAACTCATCTTAGGTCCTTTCCAAGGACACCCTGCTTGTGTCCATATACAAATTGGTAAAGGCGTTTGTGGTACAGCAGTCTCTAATAATGAAACACAAGTTGTAAAAGATGTCCACCAATTTCCTGGACACATAGCATGTGATGCCAATAGTAATTCAGAAATTGTCATTCCAATACATAAGGCCAATGAAATTATTGGTGTTTTAGATATTGATGCGCCAATTAAAAATAGATTTAATAATGAAGACCGCAAAGAATTGGAAAAAGTTGTTTCGATAATAGAAAACCAAATTAAATAGTTGAATTAAAAGTATTGACTCTTACGCATAAACTGTTACAATGAAGTTTGTGTGAATTAACGAAAATAGCAGTTGTATATTATTGAGCGCTATGTTGTTCCCAATGCGGACGTGCCGTGTAACTGTCGCTATAAGGTGAAGACACATAAAACAACATATCTTAATAAGCATATAACACTCTTTTTTGTTTATTCATAACAACAAAAAAGAAAAAGGAGGAGTCTTATTATGGCTCGATTCAGAGGTTCAAACTGGAAAAAATCTCGTCGCTTAGGTATTTCTTTAAGCGGTACAGGTAAAGAATTAGAAAAACGTCCTTACGCACCAGGACAACATGGTCCAAACCAACGTAAAAAATTATCAGAATATGGTTTACAATTACGTGAAAAACAAAAATTACGTTACTTATATGGAATGACAGAACGTCAATTCCGTAACACATTTGACATCGCTGCTAAACAATACGGTGTACACGGTGAAAACTTCATGATTTTACTTGCTAGTCGTTTAGACGCAGTAGTTTACTCATTAGGTTTAGCTCGTACACGTCGTCAAGCACGTCAATTAGTTAACCATGGTCACATCGAAGTTGATGGCCGTCGCGTAGACATCCCATCATATTCATTAAAACCTGGTCAAGAAGTCGCTGTTCGTGAAAAATCTCAAAAATTAAATATCATTACTGAGTCTGTTGAAATCAACAACTTTGTTCCTGAATATTTAAACTTTGATGCAGACAGCTTAAAAGGAACTTTCGTTCGTTTCCCTGAACGTAGCGAGTTACCAGCTGAAATCAATGAACAATTAATCGTTGAGTACTACTCAAGATAATATGTTTATATTCTTCACCCTTTCTCTTTGGAGATTGGGTGTTTTTTTATTTCCATAAATAATTACAGGCTGGGACATAGATATATACGTCAAGTTACATTTATATTTAGGCTTTAGTTGACTGAAATGAAAAAGCACTTATAATAAGTATTTTCATTTCTAGTCAACTATGCCGGGGCACGGGCCCCAAACATATAGAATTTCGAAAAGAAAATCTACAGACAATGCAAGTTGGAGATGGATAACGATAAAGAAATACTTTTTCTTTAGAAATTAGTATTTCTTATGCATGAGTTTCACTCATGCATTCCTATTTTAAAGTACACATTAGCTGTGGCTAATGCGTAAGAACCACTACATCATAAATGATTAGTGGTTCTTTATTATTTCTATTCTACTCCCCCCCTTTTCTATAGTGATTTATCTTTATAATCGGTCAGGTATATCCGTAATAATGCCATCAATATTTAGGTCTATGAGTTTTCTTGCTTCTTTAGAATCATTAACTGTATATGGCATCACTTTTAAATGCTCAGCATGTGCTTTTTCCATAAAATGTTTGTTAACAATGCTATAATTAGGATTAATATAGTTAGCAATTTTTGCAATCGCTTTAAAATCTGGTGATTTATACCAATATTTTTTCTTACTTATTAACACACCTAGTTCATAAGGCACATTCATATGCGCTAATTTACTGACACTGTCAAAATCAAAAGATTGCAAGATTACCTTATGTGTTGGAACTTGTTCCTCTTTAAGTTGATCTACAATCATCTTTTCAATGCCCGGATATTGGCTTGGCTTTTTAATTTCAATCAGTAATTTTTTTGAACTTCGAGAATGTAAATCTAATACTTCATCAAATGTTGGAATTTGTTCGCCTTCAAAATGACCCTGATGATAAGAAACAAAATCCAATTTTTTTAATTCTTCTAATGTATAATCTTTAACTTTACCTTTACCATTAGATGTACGATCTATCGTATCGTCGTGAATGACAACAAGTTGCTTATCCTTAGTATAATGTATGTCAATTTCTAACATATCTATAGGTAATGCGAAAGCATGTTGGTAGCCTATTAATGTATTTTCAGGATAGTCTTGTGGTAAACCACGATGAGCAATTAATTGATATGATTGATTTGAATGTTCATTCGACATGAAAGTCACCTTTCTTTTAATCTGATTAATAATATTCTAAACTTAAATTACCATAATGACACAGGAGGTCAATCTAAATGGTCCAACATGACTTTAAAGTTCAAACCACTTGGCAAGGTGGTAGAAATGAAGTTGGTCAAGTAACTGGCGACGTGATTAATGAACAAATATCTATTCCAGCCTCTTTAGAAGGTACTGGTGTGGGTACCAATCCTGACGAACTATTAGTTAGCGCAGCATCATCTTGCTATATTATTTCCTTGGCAGCAACACTTGAAAGAGCTGGTTATAAAGACATTTCAATTACACAGCAATCCATCGGCAATGCTGTATTTGAAAATGCAAAATTCAAAATGACATCCATTACACATTATCCAGAAATCAAAGTAGCAGACAAAGATAAAGACAATTTAGAAAAGCGATTACCAAAATTATTAAAAATTGCTGATAATAATTGTATGATTTCTAACTCGATTAAAAACAACGTCATAGTTCACATTGAACCAATTATAAAATAACTATAAAGCTGTCAGATTGATGAAAATCATTGCTTAAATCTGACAGCGATTTATTTAACCTTTTAAATTTTCAGAATTTTTGTTAAAATGGTTCAATATTACACTTGGAGGAATGACTTATGCATTATTATCAACCCCTTTTACTTACACCAGGACCAACCCCAGTACCCGATGAAATTATGTCCCAAATTCAATTACCTATGGTAGGCCATCGTTCTTCGGATTTTGAAGTGATTGCTGAAGATGCTTATAGTGGCTTAAAACCAATATTCGGTGCCCAAAATGATGTCTTAATATTAACATCTAGTGGTACGAGTGTATTAGAAGCAAGTATGTTAAATATCGCTAATCCTGAGGATCATATCGTCATTATTGTTTCAGGCGCCTTTGGCAATCGATTCAAACAAATAGCTGAGACTTATTATAAAAATATCCACGTCTATGACGTTTCTTGGGGCGAAGCAGTCAATGTTAATTCATTTTTAGATTTTCTTAAAAGTTTAAATGTCAAAGTCACTGCTATTTTTACCCAATTTTGTGAAACATCTACTGGTGTATTACACCCTATCCATGTACTTGGACAAGAAATTAAATCTTATGATTCAGATATCTATTTTATAGTTGATGGCGTAAGTTGTATTGGTGCCGTCGATGTTGACTTGGTCAAAGACCATATTGATGTTTTAGTGTCAGGTAGTCAAAAAGCAATTATGTTACCACCAGGTTTAGCTTTTGTCGCTTATAGCACTAGAGCGAAATCAAGATTCAAAGAAGTTACAACACCAAGATTTTATCTTGATTTAAACAAATATATAGATTCATCTACTAAACACTCTACTCCTTTTACACCAAATGTTTCATTATTTAGAGGTGTGAATGCATATGTTGACTTAGTTAAGCATGAAGGTTTGAACCATGTTATTCAACGTCATTATATTATTCGAGATGCGTTACGACATGCTCTTAAAGCACTAGACCTCGACGTATTAGTTAAAAAAGATGAAGTTGCTTCCCCTACCGTTACAGCATTTATTCCAAATTCCAAAGATGAATTGACAATAATTAAAAATCAACTTAAATCTAGATTTAATATTACTATTGCAGGTGGTCAAGGGCATCTTAAAGGAGAAATACTTAGAATTGGTCATATGGGTAAAGTCTCCCCATTTGATATTCTATCCGTTGTTTCCGCATTAGAACTTATTCTTACTGAATATAGAAACTCAAATTATATTGGTACAGGTGTATCAAAATTTATGGAGGTAATACAGCATGAGTCATAAAATTTTAGTTTCGGATCCTATTTCAGATGACGGTATTAAAAGTTTATTAGAACATCCTGACTTTGACGTCGATATTCAAACTGATTTAACAGAAGAGACATTGGTAAATATAATTCCTGACTATGAAGGGTTAATCGTGAGAAGTCAAACACAAATTACTGACCAAATTATTGAAGCTGCATCAAATTTAAAAGTAATTGCTAGAGCAGGTGTTGGCGTAGATAATATAAATATTGAAGCTGCGATATTAAAAGGTATACTAGTCATCAATGCACCGGATGGCAATACCATCTCAGCAACTGAACATTCCATCGCAATGATTTTGGCTATGGCTAGAAATATTCCACAAGCGCATCAATCTCTAAAAGCTGGAGAGTGGAATAGAAAAGCGTTTCGTGGCACAGAATTGTATAAGAAAACATTAGGTATTATTGGTGCTGGACGTATTGGTTTAGGTGTAGCAAAACGTGCACAAAGTTTTGGAATGCAAATATTGGCCTTTGACCCATATTTAACAGAAGACAAAGCCAAATCATTAGATATTCAATTGGCTACTGTAGATGAGATTGCTTCAAAGTCAGATTTTGTAACCGTCCATACGCCTTTAACACCTAAAACAAAAGGTATTGTCGGAGATAACTTCTTTAAAAAAACGAAACCTAATTTACAAATAATCAATGTAGCCCGAGGTGGGATAATTGATGAAGATGCACTTATCAATGCTTTAGACCATGCTCAAATTTCAAGAGCTGCCATAAATGTATTTGAGCATGAACCCCCTTTAGATTCGCCATTAATTAAACATGATAAAATTATAGTGACACCACATTTAGGTGCATCAACTGTTGAAGCACAAGAAAAAGTAGCTGTCTCTGTTTCAAATGAAATCATTGATATATTAACTAAAGGGACTGTCGAACATGCAGTCAACGCACCTAAAATGGATATGAATGAGGTTGACCAAAATGTAAAAGATTACTTATCATTAGCCACTACAATTGGGGAATTTGGTATCCAACTCTTAGAAGGTGCACCGAGTGAAGTAACGATTACTTATGGCGGAGATGTAGCAAAAATTGATACAAGCCTAATATCAAGAACCATAGTATCTAATATTTTAAAAGAAGACTTTGGAGATGAAGTCAATATTATCAATGCTTTAGCTTTATTAAATCAGCAAGATGTAACCTATCAAATTGAAAAAAATAAAAACGAATCAGGTTTTAGTAACTATATTGAATTGTCATTATCAAATGATAAAGACACAATTAAAATTGGTGGTACGGTATTGTCCGGTTTTGGCCCAAGAATTGTTAGAATCAATAATTTCTCTTTAGATTTCAAACCTAATCAGTATCAAATCGTTACATGTCACAATGACCAACCAGGTATAGTTGGTAAAACAGGTAATTTATTAGGAGATAACGGTATTAATATTGGTTCAATGACTTTAGGTAGAACAATTGAAGGTGGTCAAGCATTAATGATACTATCTATTGACCAACCAGCATCACAAACCCTTGTTACTGAACTTAACAATGCGATACCATTCAATAAAATTATAAGTACTAAACTAACACTTTAAATCAATAAAATCTACAAAATATGTGATTGATGACATCATAACATCTCTCATATATTCTGTAGCTTTTTTTATAATAATATGTCGCGGATATTTCCCACATGATTAACAATATAATCGGCATCGTTATTTTCTAATTCTGTCTTAGCCTGTTCACCTTTTAATCCAGTTAAAGTTCCTATAAATGTAGCACCTATTTTCTTTGCACTTAATAAATCCGCTAATGAATCACCTACAATAAATACTTCCTCTTTTTTAACTATATTATTTTGATGTGTTATATATTTGAAGTATTCATCTTTCTTATTACCACTTAATGTTGCTATATAACTAAACGGATTTGGCTTTCCTAAAGGTTTATATTCAGCAAACATAGTTTCAGCTTTTAACACTTCGCTTGCTGTCACAATGTGCTTTTCATCAAAATATGAAAGTAGATTCAGTGTTTGAAATGGCACGAGTGTTTCCGTTCTTGGTCTACCTGTAGCAATCGCAATTTGATAGCCACTAGCTTTCAAATCATTGAGTAGATCTTGAATCTCTTTAATAGGACGTAATAAAATTTCTTGATGAATAAAACCACTTTTATTTTGCTTGTACGGTGCATGACCTTCAACTTCTTTAAACAATGTTGACCCTAAATACCATTCTTGATATATAGATTGTGTTAAATGCCAAAGCGGACTTTTAAAATCAAAGTATGATACATTGTTCGTATTTAATTCATTTCTCGCATACTCTTGTAATCGAGAGAAAATATTAGACTTTCCGCTTTGAACATGTTCTAAAAATTTAAGTGGCAATTGGTAATCAATTTGATAATTAGATTTTATCAATTGACCTATATGTTGTAACTGTTCTCCATTAATTTGTTGAGACTGAAGTATCTTTTCTACTTCATCAGATGGTAATGCTTTTAATATCTGAATATAATGTAAACTAAAGACAATATATAACATGTCCCAATTTGAGTTTAAACCAAGTGACTTCAACTTTTTTAAAACATCATCGTTGACGAATATATCTGCTCTAATTCGATCAATATCTTCATTTTCAAGAAGACTTAAATCTATATCAGGTTTCAATCCTAAATAACTTTGATCCATTAGTAATTCATAGACAGTCAAAGCTGAAACATCAAAGCAACGTTCTTCACTTAAAAAAACACCATCTACATCAAACAATACTGACTTCATCTATAAACTCCCTTTCAGAAAATTCTGATACTATATAATATACATGTTGTAAATAAATAGAGCAAATTCAAATTATGAATTTGCCCTACCCTATTAAAAATATTATGATTCGATTTGTTTTTCTATTTCGTCTGCGACTTGTTGTACATGAGTACCAATGATGACTTGAGTTGAATGTTTACCACTCTTAGTGACACCAACAGCACCTGCACTTTTAATTTTCTGTTCATCGATGATTGAGTTATCTTCAAGCTCTAATCTTAGTCTTGTTGCACAATTTGTTAAAGAAGTAATGTTTTGAGCGCCACCCAAACCATCAAGAATTTGTGAAGCTGATTTACTATATTTACTTCCATTACTTTGCTTAGTATCAGCACTTTCCTTTTCAATCGCATCCTCATCAGTTGGATCAACTAATTCATTGTCACCTCGTCCAATGGTATTTAAATTAAAGAACTGTATGACAAATCTAAAGATAACATAATATAAAATGAAGAATACAATACCTTGTACTAATAACATTAATGGTTGATTAGCTACTGGATTTATTAGAGATAATATGTAATCTATGAGTCCTGCACTAAATGAAAATCCAGCTGTCCAATGAAAAGTAGCAGCAATAAATAATGATAATCCAGTTAACAATGCGTGAATAACATATAATATAGGTGCAACAAACATAAATGCAAATTCAATTGGCTCTGTAACACCTACGAAAAAGGCAGCTATCGCACTTCCTAAGAACCAACCATATACTTGTTTTTGTTGAGATGTTTTAGCTGTATGATACATTGCTAGTGCTGCAGCAGGCATACCGAACATCATAATTGGGAAGAACCCTGCTTGGTATCGACCTGTAATACCATGTACAGCATCTTTACCTGTTTGGAACTTACCAATATCATTGATTCCAATTGTATCAAACCAAAATACTGTGTTTAATGCATGATGTAAGCCTGTTGGAATCAATAAACGATTGGCTACACCATATATAAATGCACCAAATGGTCCCATACCTACAATCCAAGTACCAAATGTTACGATAGCATTATAAACCACTGGCCATACAAATAATAAAATAACTGCTATAAATGTACAGAAAAATGCGGTTAGTATAGGTACCAGACGTTTACCACTGAAAAATGATAATGCGAGTGGTAACTCTGTTTCACTAAATCGATTATAAGTATACGCCGCAATAAGACCAATAATGATACCTACAAATACGTTGCCGTTATCCATCTTGTCAAATGCTTCACCTAATGAAGAAGGTTTAACATGCAAGATAGGCGCTAATTTATCTGGTGATAACACTTTGGTTACTACAAAGAAGCCTAATGCTGATGCTAATGCGACTGCACCATCATTCTTCTTAGCCATACCAATGGCTACACCTATAGCAAATAATATGCCTAATTGCTCAAGAATAGTAGTACCTACGGCAACAAAGAATTGAGCCACTTGAGGTAAGGCATGTAAAGCGTTTAGCGCGTTACCTATACCAACTATAATCGCTGCTGCTGGTAATACTGCCACTGGTAACATCAGTGAACGACCTAAATTCTGAAAAAATTTAAACATGTAACACTCCCCCTTTATTTTTGTTGGATGATAAATGACAATTTTCAATTTCTCAAATTTATCATTTAATTTGTAATTTTGTATATGTATGAAAAATGATGTAAATCACTGTCATATCAACTTATATCCTTACATATTGTATCAGAATCAATAGATAAATAAAATTGCATTTTCATGCTAATTATGAACTTTTCAAGTTTTTTGTTTTTTTAAATTTGATAGAAGAACACTTCTGTTAAAATTCACATTGAAATAAAAGTAATTATGATATTTTATACTAATCTATTTATAACAAATTATACAAAATATATTATACACAATATTTTGATTTTTTGATAAAATGATAACAATCAATAAGGAGGTTGAGCTTTATGAAAAAGATTTTAGTAATCGTTTCAATTTTTAGTGTTTTATTAGTAGCTTGTTCAAGTAGCCCTACTAAAAAGGCGGAAGGTAAATGGCAAAATGAGAATGGTGATATTATCACTATAAAAGGTGAATCTCTCAAAGTCACAACTGAAGGTGAAACTGCAGAAGGGTCAATAAAAGATGATAAGGACCATAAAGACCTTGCAAAAATTAATTTGGGCGGTTCAACTGGTTATTTAAAAGTTGGTAAAAAGGCGATTTATGCATTAGAAAAACCGGATGAAAAACCCGATGATAGTGAGAGAAAATTCGAGAAAATCAAACAATAAAATTAATGCCCGTTAAAATCGAATCATGATTTTAACGGGCATTATATATACTCATTATTTTACTTTTTTTGCTTTGACAACTTCTTCGTCAGAACCAGCCTTTAACTTTAATTTTAATGTATCATCTTCTAGCTTATAATCAATTTTCATAGGATGATTTTCATAATATAATGTTATGATTTTATCATCTTTATTTATTTTACCGTGTAAGACTTCTTTTTCATTTTCATTAGAAATCTCAACCTTATTGTTTTTCTTAATTTCTATCGTCCCGCCATTGTCTTCCGCTTTGTATTTACCATAGATTTGATTACTACACGCTGTTAATATAAAAAGCATCGTAAGCGTAATCGCCATTATTTTCTTCATACTGTTTACACCTTTCAATTAGAAATTCAGTATAAAATATGCAATCTCAAAAATTAAATTACTCTTTTTTCAATTCAATTTTTTCATCATCTTTATCTGGATTAATTAATATGAGTTTATCCCCTTTAACTTTATATTCAAATTTCATTGTTTCATCCTGCACTTCAAACGTCATTGTTTTTTTATCTTTGTCAATTCGCCCTTCAACATTACCATCATTCTTTTCTACACCAAAAATACCACCATCATTTTCTAGTGATTTTAGATGTAAAGTTGCACGATCACTATCTTTACTTGCTTTAATGCTCATTTCATCATTTTTATATGTACCATCTACTTTATTACCGCATGCTGCTAACAAAATAAGCATGCCTAAACATAATACAATTATTCTTTTCATTTAAAATGTCCCCTTAAAATTTAAAATGTTTTGTACATCATAACAATGATGGAGGACACATATTGTCTATTTACTTATACATTAAAAAACATATTAAAAAGGTTGGATATGATTCAAAATATTTCATTGAATCCCTATCCAACCTTAATGTTTAATTATAAATTTTTAGCTAATTCATTTAATTCTTTTTGCAATGCTGTTGTTTGGCGTTCGATTTCTTTTGTTAAGTAATCTACTTTTTCATTTCTTTTTAAGTCTTTAGGTAAATTACTTGTATCAATAGGTTCACCAAATTTGATTAATGCTTGACCTGTAACCAGTCCATGTAATTTTTTAGGTCCTACATATGCTGCAGGAAGTATAGGTGCTTTACCTAACATAGCTATTGTTGCTGCACCACGTTTCAATGGCGCACCTTCTGCAGATGTTCTGTGACCCGTTGGGAAAATGCCAACTGTTTTATTCTCTTTTAATAATTTAATTGGTCGTTTTAATGTGCTTGGACCGGGATTTTCTCTATCTACTGGAAATGCATTTAATGCAGTTAAAAATTTACCGCCCCATTTATTACTAAATAATTCTTTCTTTGCCATGTAATGGATTTGGTTTGGATAAATAGCCATACCTAACATTATCACTTCGTTATAACTTTCATGTGTACAAGTCACAACATATTGATTATCTTTCGGTACATTTTCTTTTCCGATAACAAATAATGATTTACCTAACTTAACTAAAATAAAATACAAGATACTACTAATCACTCTATACATAGTTACACCTACTCTTATAGTTTTCTGTTTAACATTTAGATTTTATCATTTAGATACTTGTTGAACAAGATAAGCTTTAAATAAGTCTAAAGTCTGATTGCAGAAAACTAGCGTTTTTGTGAAAAAAATTACATAATTATATTGTGAGAATATTTATATTGGAGGTCAAATATGTCAGATTATACACAAATGAATCAATCCTTTGATTCTAACAATCAGCCATCTCGATATAATAAACCTAAGTTTCCATGGTTTAAAACTATACTCGTTGCATTAATTGCAGGTATCATTGGTGCATTACTAGTATTGGGTATTGGCAAACTACTCGATCATACCATTTTCAATCAAAATGGAGCCACTGTTAATGAAGCTTCAAATAGTAAAGGTGGTAATCAGTTAGACGGTAAAAGTGATAAGTATAGTTCAGTTCATGAGATGATTAAAGAAGTATCGCCAGCAATTGTAGGTGTTATCAATATGCAAAAGTCAACGAACTTGGACGATTTACTGAATGGTAAGACAGCTAAGCCTGAAGAAGCAGGTATTGGATCCGGAGTCATCTATCAAATCAGTGATGGTTCAGCATACATCGTTACTAATAATCACGTTATCGATGGTGCTTCTGAGATTAAGGTTCAGTTACACAATTCTAAACAAGTTAAAGCAAAATTAGTTGGTAAAGACGCAGTCACTGATATTGCCGTATTAAAAATTAATAATACGAAAGGTATCAAAGCTATAGACTTTGCTAATTCATCTAAAGTACAAACAGGTGATAGCGTATTTGCTATGGGTAACCCTCTAGGCCTTGAATTTGCAAATTCAGTCACTTCAGGTATCATTTCAGCAAATGAACGTACGATTGATGCAAATACTACTGGTGGAAATACAAAAGTGAATGTACTTCAAACCGATGCAGCAATTAATCCTGGTAACTCTGGTGGTGCCTTGGTAGATATCAATGGTAATTTAGTTGGTATAAACTCAATGAAAATCGCTTCAGAACAAGTTGAAGGCATTGGATTCGCTATACCAAGTAACGAGGTCAAAGTTACCATTGAACAATTAGTTAAACACGGTAAAATTGAACGTCCTTCTATTGGTATCGGCTTAATTAATTTAAGTGATATTCCAGATTCATATAAAAAAGAATTAAATACAGATAGTCAATCTGGTGTTTATGTAGCCAAAGTGGATCACGATAGTGTCTTGAAAAAAGGAGATATTATTACTAAGGTAGACGGAAAATCAGTAAAAGAAGACACAGATTTACGAACATACCTATATGAAAATAAGAAACCAGGTGAAGACGTTAAGTTGACGATTATTCGAGATGGTAAAACTGAAACGATTAATGTGAAACTAAAGAAACAAGTTCAGTCAGCTAGCCAATCTTCTTCTGAAAAACAAAGTCAATTTGCAGAATAAATAACAGGTATGGATGAAATTAGATTTCATCCATACCTGTTTTATTTTCACCTAAGTAATAAGTTGGAATTAAAATAAGTATAATCGCAATCATTGAAACTAGAAAACCTTCATGAAAGCCCACAATTGAATGACTCATTTCATGATGACTATGTCTCATGGATAAATTAGAAGCTACAACGGTTGCTATGATTGCTGTACCAAAACTTGCACCAATATTTTCAATCATGTTAATTCCTACGCCAGCTTCTGATAACTGATTCTGAGAAACACCTTTGTAGGCATCGGCCATTAAACCTAAATTGATGCCACCAACACTACATCCACGAATAAATAAAATGAACGACAACCATGCAATAGATGATTCATTATCAACAAATATCAATGGAATTGTACCAAGAATAGCAATCACGATACTAATATATATAACCTTTTTGGATCCTATCCGGTCAATAGATGTTCCAATATATGGTCGTGTGATTAACATACCTATGCCTTGAGGAATTAGTGCTAGTGCTGCACCAATAGCAGAATAACCTTTAAATTCTTGAAAATATAAAGGTAGAATAACCATTGGCCCCATAATACCCACATTTGCTAATAATAATCCTGTCATTGATGCTGAATACGTTTTACTTTTAAACAAATTTAAAGGTAGTACCGTATTAAAATGGCATAGTTTGTTATAAAAAATATAAACAACAATAGCTGCCACTCCAATGCATATAAATGTCATAACTTTACTATCCATAAATGAACCTATAGTACCAGCTAGACTGATACCATAAATCAATGTTGCACTCGTAATGCCTAATAAGAGAATTCCACATATATCTAATTTTTTATGCTTATCTAATGGTTTGAATGATGGTACATATTTCATCATGAGTAGTACAGAAATGAGTGAAACTACTATGTTAATAAAAAACATCCACCGCCATGAGGCAAAATGAATAATAAATCCACCTAATGTAGGGCCGAGAATTGGTCCAAAGATCATAGGTGTACTGACGATTGCCATAACCTTCCCTATATGATCTTGTCCAGCAGTCTTTACCAGTAAGGTAAACATAAGTGATGTAATAACTCCCGCACTAAATCCTTGAAAGATTCTAAAAAGAATAAATATACTCACTGACGGACTGATTCCTACAAATAATGAAGTAATACCAAAAACTAGCATAGCTATAATAAAAGTATATTTACTATTAAAATGATTCATTAACCATCCAGAAAAAGGAATAGCTATAGCAAGGGCTAAAATATATCCAGTAATCCCCCATTGGACGATATCTATATTAGTATGAAATGTTTGATTAAGTTGTTGAATACCAATATTTATCATAGTTGAATCTAACATAGGTGCAATGGCTCCAATCGCTATTGCCCATGCCGCATTCATTGTATCTTTTGGAATCTGATGTTGTGTCGCTTTCTTTGACATAAAACGTCTCCTTTTTGTTTCTTCGTCAACAAATTTACACCCTTTTAGTTTCCTTGTCAACAAAATTCCGATAAAAAAAGTACTCTAAAATTAATTAGAGCACTTTTTTCGAAATATCATACTTAATGTTGTAGTCTTTTATTTTTAATTTCTTTATCCAAATGTTGATTATACTTTTCTATAAAATGTTGAATGCTTTCGAACTCTTGTTGTGTTAAACTTTCAAAAACATCTTGATCTCGTGCATCAAATTTTGCATGAAGTTGTTGATGTGTGTGATAAACTTGTTGTCCTTTAGGCGTAAGTCGAAAATAAATTTCTTTTTTATTATGCTCATTTTGATAACTTTCAATTAACTTTTTAGATTGTAATCGTTTCGTTAATTTACTAATTGCACCTCTTGTCATAAATAGCTGCTCCGTTAAACTTCTGACATTTGGATTGTCTAATTCATGTATCGCTTCAATGCAATGCACTTCACTAGACTTATAATCCTTTAATGACTCTTGCATTTCACTTTTATTTAGCCATGCTATTTTATTAAACACGTTACGTAATCCTGTCATGATGACTTCTTCTTTATTCACGCTTTACCTCCTAGACACAACATATTGCAACTACTATTTATAGTTAACCATGAAGTATTTCTTTTTACCTCTACGAATAATCGTAAACGCACCTTCGATTTTATCTTCATCAGTTAATTCGTAGTTAACATCTTGTTGGCGTTCACCATTAATATAAATCGCACCATTATTCACATCTTCACGAGCTTGACGTTTAGATGATCCAATGCCTGTTTCAATCAATGCATCAATAATATTAGTTGTATCCTTAGATAATTCAACTTGAGGTACGTCTTTAAAACCTTCTTTTAATTCTTTTGCTGATAAAGATTTTAAATCACCGCTAAATAATGCTTGTGAAATTCTAATCGCATCATTCAAGGCGTCTTCACCATGGATAAAGCGTGTCACATTTTCAGCTAAAGCTTTTTGAGCTTCACGTTTGTGAGGTGCTTCTTCTTTAGACTGCTCTAACTGATCGATTTCTTCTTTACTCAAGAATGTAAAGTATTTTAAGAACTTGATAACATCTTCATCTGATTGATTAATCCAGAATTGATAAAATTCATATGGGCTTGTTTTATCAGCATCTAGCCAAACAGCACCTGATTCTGATTTACCGAATTTCTTACCATCAGATTTTGTTACTAAAGGAATTGTTAATCCATAAGCTTCAGTTTGACCATACATACGTCTCATCAATTCGATACCACTTGTAATGTTACCCCACTGGTCTGAACCACCGACTTGAATTTTACAATTTAATTCACGATTCAAGTGTCCGAAATCGATAGCCTGTAAAATAGTATACGTAAATTCAGTATATGAAATACCATGTTCTAAACGCGTTTGGATAGAATCTTTACCTAACATGTAATTGACACCGACATGCTTACCATAATCGCGTAAGAAACTAATTAATGAAATTTGGCCTAACCAGTCTTTATTATTTACTAATACTGCTCCTTTATCGGTACCAAATTCAAATAATTTATGCATTTGATTACTAATACCTTGCACATTAGCTTCTACTTGTTCTTCTGTTTGTAACACACGTTCTTCTGATTTACCTGATGGGTCCCCAATCATACCTGTTCCGCCACCAATTAAAACAATAGGACGATGCCCATGTTCTTGGAAACGTCTTAATGTTAAGAACGGAAGCAAATGACCAATATGTAAACTATCTGCAGTTGGATCTGCACCACAATATAGCGTTACTTGCTCTTTATTTAATAATTCCTCTATACCCGCTTCATCTGTTTGTTGATAAATCAGTCCACGCCACTTTAAATCTTCAATTAATGCATTTGTCATATTTCTCTTCCTCCTATATATTATGTATTTTCATAAGTTAAGATGAACGTAAAACTTAGAATTAAAGACCAATTCTAAAAATTTGTATAAGTATGATTTATAGATTTATTTAATCAACAAAAAAGCACCCTTACATCATATTTAAATGTAAGGGCGCAATTGCACGGTACCACCATACTTGAATTTAAGGTATATACAGTTTTTATAATTAAACCCATTTATACCTCTTTTCTCTTTACTAATGATACGTTCATTAATCAAACGTCAGACTGTTATATAAGGTGTATTCACTAGTTAGATCATGTTAGTTCTCAGCAACCACTAACTCTCTAAAAATCTCTAAAAAGCTACTTGTCCTTCATCTGAAACTTATGTATTTGCCATTAATTATAGTTAACATTATTTTAAAAGTCAACTTTACGACTATGGTATAATAAGTCTACATAAAGGAGGTTTGCTATGGATAAAATCATGAAACAACAACAACAAGATAAAATGTTTCAATTTGAAAAGAAATATAAGCAGCTCAAACATATCATCGTTACCATCTTTCTAATTGGTTTGATGTTTATGATTATTATCCTGCTAGCAGCCATCATATACTTTCATCAATTGACTAAAGATGCTTCATCTATAAGTGATCATGCACTTAAACATAAGGTCATTCACTTTGCAGGAGATGACTTAATTAATTATAAAAACAATGACATTTTAGATGAATATGATCATTCTTTAAATTCATTAATTGTTGGTCCAAAACATGTAAGTCCAGACGTCATTAAAGCATTAACTTCTTCAGAAGACACCTTATTCTTTCAACATAATGGCATTTTACCTAAGGCCATTATACGAGCAATGTTTCAAGATATAATGCAAAATGATCAAAGTTCTGGTGGCAGCACGATAACACAACAATTGATTAAAAACCAAGTACTTTCTAATGAAAAAACTTATAGTCGTAAAGCTAATGAAATTATATTAGCACAAAGACTTGAACGTATACTCTCTAAAGAAGAAATTATTTATACGTATTTAAATATTGTACCTTTTGGTAGAGATTATAACGGTGCCAATATAACAGGTATCTCTTCGGCGTCTTATAGTTTATTTGGAATTCCACCTAAAGATTTAAATGTTGCACAATCAGCTTATTTAATTGGCTTATTACAAAGCCCTTACGGTTATACACCATATAAGGAAAATGGTGACTTAAAACCAGACAATCAAATAGATTATAGTATTCAGAGACAACATTATGTACTAAAACGTATGTTGGTCGAAGAAAAAATATCTAAAAAAGAGTATAAAGAAGCGTTAAAATACCATATTAAATCACATTTACTTACAAAACCTAATAAAAATGCTGGTTAAATCATAAATACCCGGTAATGATCAATACATTACCGGGTTTGTTAATTAAATTTAGAATAAGCCTACTGCATGTCCATCATCTGTAACATCCATATTTAATGCTGCTGGTTTTTTAGGTAAGCCAGGCATTGTCATAATTGCACCTGTTAATGCAACTATAAATCCTGCACCTGTTTTCGCTTCTAATTCACGAATCGTAATTTCAAAATCACTAGGTGCACCTAAGGCTGTTTGATCATCGCTAAATGAGTATTGCGTTTTAGCCATACAAATTGGATAATGGTCCCAACCATTGTCTTTAAATTGTTTTAATTGTTTTTGAGCCTTACTTGAGAATGTTACTTTTGAACCACCGTAGATTTCTTTAACGATTGTTTCAATTTTATCTTCTAAAGGTTGATTTAATTCATAAAGTGGTTTGAAGTTTTGAGGTTGATCAATGACTTCTAATACTTCATTAGCTAGATCAACGCCACCTTTACCACCTTTTTCCCAAACTTCAGTCAATGCAATTCTCACGCCATTTTCTTTGGCCCATGATTTAACAAACTCAATTTCTGCATCTGTATCGTGAATAAATGCATTGATAGCTACAACTGGTTCAACACCAAACTTCTTAATATTATTTACATGACGTTCTAAGTTAACGATACCTGCTTTAACAGCATCCACATTCTCTTCTTTTAAATTATCTTTCGCAACGCCACCATGCATTTTTAAGGCACGCACAGTTGCTACCACTACAACTGCTGATGGTTCGAAACCTGCTTCACGTGCTTTGATATCCATGAATTTTTCAGCTCCTAAATCAGAACCGAATCCTGCTTCAGTAACCACAATATCAGCTAATTCACGTGCAGTTTCTGTCGCTAAAATTGAATTACATCCATGAGCGATATTAGCGAATGGTCCACCGTGTACAAGTGCTGGTGTTCCTTCAATTGATTGTACTAAGTTTGGCTTAATAGCATCTTTTAAAATCATTGCTAAAGCACCTTCAACTTTTAAATCAGCAACAGTCACAGGCTTACGATCACGTGTATAACCGATTGTGATTTTACTAATTTTTTCTCTTAAGTCTTTAATGCTTCGGCTAAGACATAAGATAGCCATAATTTCAGATGCAACTGTAATATTAAAGCCATCTTCACGTGGTACACCGTTAGTTGGACCACCTAGTCCAACGTTAACATGACGTAAAGCACGATCGTTCATATCTAATACACGTTTCCATTCAATACGACGTTGATCAATGCCTAATTCATTACCTTGATGTAAGTGGTTATCGATAAATGCTGATAATGCATTATTCGCTGTAGTAATCGCATGGAAGTCACCGTTAAAGTGTAAATTGATATCTTCCATTGGTAATACTTGTGCATATCCACCACCAGTAGCGCCACCTTTTATACCAAATGTTGGTCCTAACGCTGGTTCACGTAATGCTACCATGACATTCTTTTTTAATTCATGAAATGCATCTGATAAACCAACTGTAACTGTCGATTTACCTTCCCCTGCTGGTGTTGGACTCATTGCTGTTACTAATACAACTTTACCCTTATTATCTTTAGGTTTTATTTGGTTAATATCAATTTTAGCTTTGTAATGTCCATATTGCTCTAAGGCTTCTGCTGGAATCCCTGCTTCTTTAGCTATTTCACTAATAGGTCTAATTTTTGATTGATTCGCAATTTCTAAATCTGATAAATGTGCCAACTTATTTCAACCCCTTGTAAATAATATAAATAGAAAAATAAGTGTAAGAATGTTTGATATGTAATGACTCTCATTCTCTTACAACTTTAATAATAACCGACTCAATCAATGATGTCGAATATTTGATAACGTTTACATTACTATTATCAGAAATATTCAAAAAATATGATTGAGTCTAGAAAAACTAAACTCAATCATATTTATCTTAATCGTTAATGTATGGAAATAGTTATTTTGCTAATACTACTTAATCAATCATCTAATCTTCCATTGTACTTAAATCACCTGCATCTAAATCTAACTCCCAAGCTTTTAATACACGGCGCATAATTTTACCAGAACGTGTTTTAGGTAATTTGTCTTTAAATTCAATTTCTCGAGGTGCTGAATGTGCTGATAATCCTTCTTTAACAAATTGTTTAATACTTTGTTTTAATTCATCTGATGGTTCATAACCTTCTCTTAAAGCTACAAACGCTTTAATGATTTCACCTCGTACTGGATCAGGCTTACCAATAACACCTGCTTCAGCAACAGCTTCATGTTCAACTAATTTAGATTCTACTTCGAATGGACCGACACGTTCACCAGCTGTCATAATGACATCATCAACTCTACCTTGGAACCAGTAGTAACCATCTTCATCTTTATAAGCAGAGTCTCCTGAAACATACCAATCATCAATAAAGTATGAATCATATTTTTCTGGATTTTTCCAGATTGCATGCATCATTGAAGGCCATCCTTTTTTAATGGCTAGGTTACCCATACGATTTGGAGGTAACTCATTACCTTCATCATCAACAATTGCTGCTTCAATACCTGGTAGTGGTTTACCCATTGAACCTAATTTAATAGCCATAGCTGGATAGTTAACAATCATGTGTCCACCTGTTTCTGTCATCCACCAAGTATCTAACACACGTTTATGGAATACATCTTTAGACCATTTAATCACTTCAGGATTTAACGGTTCACCAACAGATAAAATTGAACGCAGTGATGATAAATCATATTTATCTACAACATCATCACCAGCACTCATTAACATTCTTAATGCAGTTGGCGCTGTATACCACACTGTCACTTTAAAGTCTTGAATCATTTTATACCATTGTTCTGGAGAGAAACGTCCGCCAACAATACAATTTGTCACACCATTTAACCAAGGTGCAAAAACACCATATGACGTACCAGTTACCCAACCGGGATCTGCTGTACACCAATACACATCATCATCTTGTAAGTCTAAAACATATTTACCTGAAATATAATGTACTAACATGGCTTTTTGGACATGTAATACACCTTTAGGTTGTCCTGTAGACCCAGATGTATAATGTAAAATAAGGCCATCATCTTCATTTAACCATTCAATATCAAAATCTTCACTTGCTTCTTTAAATGAACGATTAAAATCTACATAACCTTCTTCAACATCATTATCAACAACAACAATTTTCTCTAAATGCGGTAATTTATCTTTCGGGATTCTAGGCAACAGTGCTTTATTAGTAATGATTACTTTTGCTTCACTATTTTCTAAGCGATCCGCAACAGCTTTTTCCATAAATGCTTCAAATAAAGGTCCAACGATTGCACCAATTTTTAAAATTCCTAAGAAAGCGAAATACAATTCTGGCGTTCTTGACATAAAGATAAATACTCTATCCCCTTTTTTAACATCAGCTTCATTTTTTAATACATTAGCTGCCTTATTTGAGTATTTTTTCATATCTTCGAACGTATATGATTCATGACGTTGATCGTCTTTATAATTGAGCGCAATTTTGTCTCCTTTACCTTCATCAACATGTCTATCGATACATTCATATGCCATATTGATTTTACCTGTTTTACTCCAAGAAAAGGCTTGCTCAACGCTCTTCCAATCAAAATCTTTGTACGTTTGCTCATAATCTTGCATGTTATAATTTCCAGGTTCGCTTTGATAAACTTCAACTTTCATAAGAAAATCCCCCTTCAACTTTATGTAATCGCTTTCTTTAAAATGAATTATACATATAATTGTCACATTATTCAAAACATTTATTTATTAATCACAATATTTTTGTTATATTACAAGAAAATAAGTATAATAACAGAAAGGTTTTGAGGCTATTTGATGAGGATGTGAAAAAATGAAACATATTAAAACTTATGTTACAGACAATATCGAAATTGACGATGTTAAATACAAAATCGAAGGCCCTGTTTCACACTCTTTTTTGAAAACGCTTACTTTCGACGAAGGTCTTAATGCTTTTCGATCTTCTAAAGAACAATACGATGCATTGTTAGAAATTACTACATTACCAGAAGGTAGAGTATATGTAATACGACTAGAGCAACATATTATTGGTTACGTTACCTATCATTATCCAGATGAGCTCGAAAGATGGTCTACTGGGCATCTCCCCTATTTATTAGAACTCGGTGCAATCGAATTAAGTAAAAGTTATCGACACCTACATCTAGGTGGTCGATTAATACAACTTAGTCTCTCTGGAGACGAGTTTGAAGATTTTATTGTACTTACTACTGAATATTATTGGCATTGGGATTTGAAATATGCACAATTAGACGTATTCGAATATAAACGACTCATGCAGAAGTTAATGCAAAAAGGTGATCTAGAAGTGTTTGCTACTGATGATCCTGAAATTACCAGTCACCCCGCTAATTGTTTAATGGCAAGAATTGGTAAACGTATTACTTTGGATCAACAACATGCATTTGATGATATTAGATTTCAAAACCGCTTCTTCTATTAGTTGTTTGAAAGAGATGAGCTTATGAATACTAAAAATAGAACAGGTTATGTATATTCAGATGATATTTTAAAATATAGATTTAATAACGAGCATCCTTTCAATCAAATGCGTTTAAAATTAACGACTGAGTTGTTGTTAGATGCACAATTTTTAACAAATGAAAATATTTTAGAACCAAGAATTGCGACAGATGATGAAATTGGTTTGATTCATAAATATGATTATATACAAGCCATCAAACATGCATCTCATGGTATATTAAGTGCTGAAGAAGCCAAAAAATATGGATTTAATGAAGATACTGTACCATTTAGGCATATGCATCGACATTGTGCACGAATTGTCGGTGGTGCGCTCAATTTAGCAGATAAAATAATGGATGGTACTTATATCAATGGTTGTCATTTAGGCGGCGGCTTACACCATGCCTTAGCAGGCCGAGCAAATGGATTTTGTATTTATAACGATGTCGCTATTACAGCTCAATATCTCGTTCATCATTATAATCAACGTGTGATGATAATAGATACAGATGCACACCATGGAGATGGAACTCAATGGAGTTTTTATACTAGTAATGATGTTTTAACTTATTCTATTCATGAAACAGGTAAATTTTTATTTCCAGGATCAGGTCATTATACTGAACGTGGTGAAGATATAGGATATGGTTATACAGTCAATGTACCATTAGAACCCTATACAGAAGATAAATCATTTCTAGAATCATTCAAATCAACAGTTGAACCTGTTATTGCTGCATTCAAACCCGATATTATCTTAAGTGTTAATGGCGTGGATATCCATTATAGAGACCCATTAACACACATGAATTGTACCTTAAGTTCGTTATATCAACTGCCATATATAATTAAAGATTTAGCTGAAAAGTATACAGAAAATAGAATAATTATGTTTGGTGGCGGTGGTTATAATTTATGGCGTGTTGTTCCACGCGCATGGAGTCATTTATATTTAAGTTTAATTAATGAACCGATTCAACAAGGCTATTTACCTCTAAACTGGATTAATAAATGGAAGCATTATAGCTCAGTTACATTACCTAAAAGATGGGAAGACCGTTTAAATGACTATACTTATATTCCACGCACTACTGAAATTTCAGAAAAAAATAGACGTATTTCAAAATTAGTTGCCAGTTGGTATGACCTTTCAAATTAAAAGCACACCGCATAAACGGTGTGCTCTATTTTTAATTATTTAGTTGTTCCTCTATATTCAATTCTATGTGGTAGAATCACGTTTGGTTCATCAATTTCTTCTTCGTTCATATATTTCGTTAGTAATCTCATACCAACAGCACCGATGTCATATAATGGTTGAATCACACTAGATAATTGTGGTCGAACCATTTCAACTAAACGCGTATTATTGAAACTTACAATTTGTAATTCTTCAGGTACTTTAATACCTGCATCTAGTGCACCATGTAAAATACCTATCGCTTGTTCATCACTAATTGATAAAACGGCATCAGGTAGATTATCTTTAATTTTATCAAAGACTTTCATACCTTCTTTGTAGCTTTCAGCTCCTGATAAATGAAGTGAATCATCTAATTGTAATTGATTTTTAGATAATACTTTATTTAAGCCTGAAAGTACGTCTTCTTGTGCCTTTTTAGAGTAATCGCCACCTACTAATGCAAATGACTTAGCACCTTGTTCTATAAGTTGTTGCGTAACTTCTTCAGCTGCTTTTTCAAAATCAATATTTACAGATGCAACATGGTCATCTTTACCATTTGTACCTGATACAACAACTGGAACTGAAGATTGATTGATGAGCTCTTTGATTTCCTCTGAAATTGTACCACCTAAGAAAATAATGCCATCAACTTGTTTACTTAAAAGGTTATTAAATATCTCTTTTTCTTTTTCTGAATCATTATCAGAATTTGAAATAATAGAATGATATTTGTACATCGTTGCAATATCTTCTAAGCCACGAGCAAGTTGAGAATAATAAACATTAGAAATATCTGGGATAATTACACCTACAGTTGTTGTACGTTTACTTGCTAGTCCACGTGCAACAGCATTAGGTCGATAGTTTAATTTTTTTATAACTTCGTTTACCTTATTTCTAGTTTCTGGTTTAACATTTTGATTTCCGTTAACTACACGAGAAACCGTTGCCATCGACACTCTAGCTTCTCTAGCTACATCATATATTGTTACAGTCATAGTATCCTCCTTGAAAGCGCTTTATACACTTTGGTATCATGTTTTCATATTATTTTCAAAGTTTACCATATTTGGAGATTCAGTGAAATAAATTTGTTTTGACGTTCACATTTCTGTCAGATTTTAAGTATCATTACTCATTTATTGAATTACGTCATTTCAAGGACTAGAAACACTGTCAAAACTTAATATAGTAATGATAATAATATTATACATAAAGAAGAGGTTGAGATATAATGTTTCTACTCTGGGAAACCGATTAACATCGTCCCAACAGCAAAACTATATCCCAACCTCTTTTTGCTTTATTTTAGTTTTTTATCATTATATAAGTCAGCTAAAGGTTTTAATTCTTTATAGAATTCATTGAATTCATTTAAATCCATTTGTTGGCCTGCATCACTTAAAGCCACTGAAGGATCTGGATGCACCTCAGCCATAACGCCATCAGCGCCAACCGCTAATGCTGCTTTTGCTGTTGGTAACATAATATCTTTACGACCTGTACTATGTGTTACATCAACCATAACTGGTAAATGTGTCCCTTGTTTTAAAATAGGTACTGCAGAAATATCTAATGTATTTCTAGTCGCTTTTTCATATGTTCTAATACCACGTTCACACAGAATAATATTTCTATTACCTTGAGAGGCAATGTATTCTGCAGCATATGTGAATTCTTCTATCGTTGCTGATAATCCACGTTTTAAAAGAATTGGTTTATTTGTACGACCAGCTTCTTTTAATAATTCAAAGTTTTGCATGTTACGTGCACCAATTTGGAAAACATCAAGATATTCGTCAGCAATTTCAAAGTCATTTGGATTCACGATTTCACTAATGACATTTAAATTAAACTTATCTTTAACATTTTTTAAGATCTTAAGTCCTTCAACACCTAAACCTTGGAAATCGTATGGTGATGTACGAGGTTTAAATGCCCCTCCACGAATGAACTTTTCACCTTTAGCTTGCAAATCTGCTGCTACAGCATCTACTTGCTCTTGTGATTCAACTGAACATGGTCCGAATACAAAAGATTTATGTCCTTCTCCGAACATGCCACCATTGTCAAAATGAACAATTGTATCTTCAGGTTTTAATTTACGAGATACGTATAAATGCTTTTCATTTTCTGATTTTTGTAAGTCTGTAGAGGCTTTAAAAATTTCTTTAAATAATTGTTTAATAACATTGTCGTTGAATGGCCCTTTATTTTTATCTAAAAGATCATTAATCATTTCTTTTTCACGTTGTGGATCATATACTCGTGTTCCTTGCTTGATTTTTTCTTCACCAATTTTTTGTGCTAATTCGCCTCGACGGGATAGCAATTCTAAAATTTGATCGTTAAGGGAAACAATTTTTTGTCTGTACGTTTCTAATTTATTACTCATAGCTACTTCACCTCTATCTAATAGTTGCACATTTATATGTATCACTTTAAAGCGATAAATTAAATGTATTTACGAATCATTCTAACAATTAACATTTTATAGTTCAAGCTCTAATTGTTAGAATTGATTAAATTTTCTAAAAATATACTAATATTCTAAAGCGATGTGACTTTAATTTTTCTAAAATAAAAAGAGCAGAACGTCATCTATCCTGATATTGAATAAATGATGGGTCCCACTCTAAAATGATACATTTAATTTCACTTTAAAAATCAAATACTAATCAATGAGTGCTTATATTTATATCATAATATTAACTGATATTAAATACAAACCAATTAGTCATTGAAGGTACGTTTTTCAATTTTGCTAGTCGTTTTTTCTACTTTTTGTTGTTTTTTACCTTGTTGCTTTTGGTTTTTATTTTGACTAGGTGTTTTTGTTGATTGTTTAGACGATTTTGTTTGGGTCTTAGTTTTGTTATTTGATTTAGTTGATTGATTATTTTGACGTGTTACGACACCTTTGTCAAATTGTGCTTTATTTTGTTTTTTTGAAGGTTGTTGATTAGTTGTTTGACTAACATTATTACCTTTTGTTTCATTCGTTGAAGATTTAGTCACTAAGTTAGGCACTTTTGTCATTTTAGATTTTGCAATAGGTGCCTCTGCTAATAAAGCGTTTGTTAATTGTGATTCTTTAGAACCTTTAGTTAACTTCGCTTGTTTTTCTTTGGCTGCTGTAGCTAATCTATTAGCAAATGAACCATCATTTGCTTTTGATGCATTATGATTTGATTGATTTAATAAGTTTGGTGTAGTTTGTTTGTTGCTTTTAGCTACGTCTTGTTCTTTAGTTAAATCGCTAGTATCTGATAATACTTGTGAATCATTGTTCATTTTTTGTTTCTTTGTGTGAGCTGCACTAGCTAATTTATCAGCACTAGATGTTTGAGCTGCTTTATCTTTAGTTTGAGATGGATCTGATAACGATGATTCTTCTTTAATAGCAGATTGTGCCATTGCAATTTCTTTATCAGAAACATGCTTATTATTGTCAATATTAGAATCTACTTGAGTACTTTTAGCTTCAGCTTTTGCTTCCTGGATTTCTTTTGCCTGTGGTGATTGATCTGCTAATGTGTCATGATTCGATTCTGCTTGAATCGCATTCTGTTGTGCTGCAAGTTCCTTTGATGAAGGTGTTGCAGTTTGTTGATCATTACGCTTAGCTTCAACTTTTGCATCTTGAATTTCACGCGCTTGTGGTGATTGATCTGCTAATTGGTCATGATTTGTTTCAGATTTGATTGCATTTTGTTGTGCTGCTAATTCAGTCGCACTCGCACCAACTTTAGAATGAGCATCAGCTTCTAATTTTGCTTCTTGAATCTCTCTCGCTTCTGGAGATTGGTCTGCTAGATTATTATCACTTACTTCTCTTTGAATCGCTACTTTTTGAGCAGATAATTCATCAGAAGTAACACCATTATTAGATTTATTTCTAAAGTTTTCTACTCGTGTTTTAACAGTTTCAATATGATGTTCAGCTTGTGATTTATAATTTAACGCTTTTTCACGTAATTCTTTTTCTTTTGCAATAGCTTGATCTGCTTTTTCAAAGACTTTCATCTTATAGTATAAACCTAAAGCAGACCCTACAATTGCTCCTGTAATAAAGCTAACTACGAAATCTTTACGTTGTGGTGTTTGATCATTTATACGAGTATGTCGGCTGTATAAATCATTTCCAGTATTATTTCTTTCAAAATCATCACGATTATAGTGTTCCATGATTTATTCCTCCCTATAACAAATGCACTTAAACAAGTAACAACCTCATTTAAGTGCATTTAGTTCATTCTTATTAATTATTTATCAACACGAGTAGTGTAACTATGATCTGTATCATTTGTTACTGTGTTTGCTTTGTAATTTGCACTTCCTCGACGGTAGTGTCTATTTTGCCATTTGTCAGCAATTTCCATTGCTACATTTGACCATTGTACTACTTGAGAAATTTTATCTTCGTTTTGAGAAACATTGTGCGTAATTGAGTTAGTTACACGGTCAACTGAACCGTTTAATGTTTGAACTGAGTCACCGATACCTTTAACAGCATCAACTACAGAATTCAAACGATCAACTTTACCTTGAATGTCTTCAGTTAAACGGTTTACTTTGTGAAGTAAGTCCGTAGATTCTCTTGTAATACCTTGTACTTGACCTTCAACACCATCTAGTGTTTTAGCCACGTGATCTAAATTTTTCTTAACAGAAATTAACACTACAACGATACCGATACATAAAATTAAGAACGCTATCGCAGCGATAATTCCGGCAATTGGTAAAATCCAATCCATTAAAAACGCCTCCTAAATACCTAATTATAAAATTCATTAATATTTAATACCCTTGAGAAATCATTATAAACATATTAGAAATCTTTTTTTACACCAATTTTATTTAAATACGCTTTTTGCATTTTTTGAATGTCACCAGCGCCCATAAATAAGATAACTGCATTTTCAAATTTTTCTAATACATCAATACCACTTTCATCAATTAATTCTGAACCATCAATACGGTTAATTAAATCTTGTATTGTTAATTCACCAGTATTTTCTCTTATAGATCCAAAAATTTCACATAAGAAAACATGATCAGCTGCACTTAAACTCGTTGCAAATTCTTCTAAAAATGCTTGAGTTCTAGAAAATGTATGTGGTTGGAATACTGCAATAACTTCTTTTTGTGGATATTTTTTTCGAGCTGTTTCAATTGTAGCATTAATTTCTCTTGGATGGTGAGCATAATCGTCTACTAATACTTGATTTGATACTTTTGTTTCATTAAAACGACGTTTTACACCACCAAATGTTTCTAATGCCTCTTTAATATTATCAACATTCATTTTTTCAAGATAACTAATCGTAACAACCGCTAATGTATTTAAGATGTTATGGTCACCATATTGTGGTGATAGGAATTGACCATAGAATTCACCATTGATGTAAACGTCAAATTGAGAACCTTGTTCTGTAATTTGAATATTTTTAGCATATACATCGTCTGTTTCATTAAATCCATAATAATAAATAGGCACATCTGCTTCTAATTTTCTAAGGTGTTCATCGTCACCCCATGCAATAATTGCTTTTTTAACATTATGAGCCATTTCTTGGAATGCATCAAATACATCATCAACATCTTTGAAGTAATCTGGGTGGTCGAAATCAATATTCGTCATAATTGCATAGTCAGGATCATAACTTAAAAAATGTCTACGATATTCACATGCTTCAAATGCAAAATAATCACTACCAGGCAATCCCATTCCAGTACCATCACCAATTAAGAATGATGTCTTTTTATCACCATTCATAACATGTGATAGTAAACCAGTTGTAGATGTTTTACCATGTGCACCTGTAACAGCGACAGATGTGTATTGATTAATTACATGTCCAAGAAAATCATGGTATCTAATCACATCTAATTTAAGTTGATGTGCTTTAACAATTTCTTCATGACTATCAGGAAAAGCATTCCCTTGAATAATCACCATGTCTTCTTTTATATTATTCGCATCGAACGGTAGAATTGTTATGCCTTTGTTTCTTAGAGCAACTTCAGTGAATACATAAGTTTCAATATCTGAGCCTTGCACCTCATGTCCAAGATCATGCATAATTTGTGCTAATGAACTCATGCCGGAACCCTTAATACCGACAAAATGATAGTGTGTCATTATAAAACTCCTTACTAAATTTTAATCTTGATTTAAATCCGCCTCAGTAATATAAACATCTCTAGGTTTAGAACCGTTAGCTCCAGAGATATATCCCAATTGTTCTAACTGATCTATGATTCTCGCTGCTCTATTATACCCAATTTGGAAATGTCTTTGTACTAATGAAGTAGATATATGTCCTTCATTAATCATGAACTCACACACATCATCAAATAGATCGTCCTGTGCTTGAGTTTGTGTTTTCTTTAATAATTCCTTTTCTTCAAATAAATACTCTGGTTCACGTTGTTGTTTAATGAAATCTACAACGTCATCTATTTCTTCATCTGAGACAAATGTACCTTGAACACGGATTGGTTTATTCATACCGCCTCCTAGATATAGCATGTCACCATATCCTAATAGACGTTCTGCACCACCGCTATCAAGTATAGTTCTAGAATCTACACTAGATGATACCATAAATGCAATTCTAGTTGGAATATTAGCTTTTATTAATCCTGTAATGACATTTACTGATGGACGTTGAGTGGCTACTAACATGTGAATACCACATGCGCGCGCTTTCTGAGCAATTCGTGCTATGGATTGTTCAACTTCTTGTGGTGCCATCATCATTAAGTCGGCTAATTCATCTATTACAATAACAATTTTAGGCATTCTTTGTTCATAAGATGCTTTTTTATTAAATGCAGTAATATTTCTCACATGATATTGCGCAAATAATTTATATCTGCGTTCCATTTCTTCAACTGCCCATTTTAAACTTTGAGTGGCAGCTTTAACATCTGTAATAACGGGTGATACTAGATGAGGTAAATCATTATACGGTGCTAATTCCACCATTTTTGGATCAATTAATAATAGTCTCAATTCTTCTGGGTGATTTTTATACAGTAAGGACATCAAGATACTATTAATACATACAGATTTACCTGAACCAGTAGCACCTGCAATCAAGGCATGTGGCGTTTTCGCTATATCCATTAACAATGGCTCATTGTTAATTCGATATCCCATGGCTACTGTTAATTTAGATTCTGCGTTTTTAAATTGTTCTGAATCTACAATTGATCTCAAATTCACTTTAGCTGGGTTTTGATTAGGCACTTCAATACCAACAAGGCTTGTTCCTGGTATTGGTGCTTCAATACGAATATCTTTGGCAGCTAGCGCCATTTTAATATCATCTTGTAATGCAGTAATTCTTGATACTTTTACACCTTTTTCAACTGACAGTTCAAAGCGTGTCACACTTGGACCTTCAGTGACATTTTGCACTTCAGCTGGCACATTGAAGTAATATAATGCATCGTTTAATTCTTGTTTCTTATCATCGATCCATTCTTCATTGACTTCATGCGGCTCGGGTTCTTCAAGTAAATCAAAACTTGGCAGCTTAATATTAGGCCCTTTTCGAATTGTAGGCTTTTGTACTTCTGTTTCTTCTGAATGATTTGGCGTCTGTTTCTTATGATGTTCATTCATTTCAATTTGACTATTATCTTGATGATTATTTGTGAAATCACTGTCATTAGCATATGATGCACTATTTTGTTTGTTTATCACAGAATGATTTTCATCGGAATGACTTGTTTCTGTAGTCACTGTATCTTCAGATTCAGAATGAGTAATTGGTGTTGAATGACTCGTTTGAACACTTTCAGAAGAATGACTTGCTTCCTGATTAGAAAACGGCTCCGATGTACTAGTATGATGTGACGATGATGTTGACTTAGTATCTTCGCTAGAATGAGTTGCTTGTTTCTTATCTTCTGGCGTTAATTCAGGAACATTAACTCTTTTACCTTTATTCTTATCCATCATTCGCTTTTTATCTGATGGTGTCATTACAACATTAAACGGTTTACCACCTGTAACACGCTTCTTAGGTGAACGAGATTGCTGAGCTTGTAGTGAGTTGGATTGTTTATCTGAACTACTTGTATTTTCAGAATTTGATTCAACTTGTTCTTTAGTACTAGATTGTATTGATTCAGATGTTGAATGATGTGAAAGACTGTCTAGATGACTACCATCATCTGAAGGACTCATTGACTCATATTGATGTTCTGATGAATTTACCATATCCATTGGCTTAGTTGATGACATACTTGTATTATCATTAGAAGTCTCGTCATTATTTTCAGTTGAGTCACTTTGATTTTCTGAAGCGCTATCTGGTTCTGATGATGTTTCACTTTTTATATCGGATTGACGTTTACGCTTCTTAGCATATTCAGTTTCATGATCAACACTTTGTGTAACAGCATTATGTCCGCTTCTTTGTTGCCATTGTTGCTCATTAGGTTTTTGTTGAGATTCACTCAATTCTTGTGACGATGACATTGGTTCTGAAGTTACATGATTTGATGATGGGATACTTTCATCTATTTCACGATAATCTGCATCATCAACGTTATTAAGTGATTTAGATGTGTTATCATTCGTTTCAAAATCTCTGTATCCACTGTCAAAATTTTGCGTGTTGGACTCAAATTCTTGATTCACTTTTCCATCTTCAACTGTACTATCTGTTAAAGCATACTCATCTCTACCTTGAGCTGAATCATTTTCAATATCAGAATCGTGATTGACAGCGTCAGAAACCGTAACATCATCATGATTTACTTCGTGTCTTTGAGTGATATCGCTTAAATTTATTTCTTCGTAATTATAGTGATGTTCAGATTTTTCTTGGTTATCTATGTCTAATTCAGTAGCGTCATTTGATACATTTTTATCTACATCGCTATTTATATTCTCAGTGCTATCTTTAAGTTCTTCTTGATCATCAATGTCTAATGAACTATCACCTACGTATTGCTGAGCTTGTTTAGCATACATTTCATCTATTGCTTTTTGGATACTATCTTCATTAGATTCTTGATTTTGTTGTCTCTTTTCTTGTAATGCCTTTTTAAATCGACGTTTCTGAAGGACTTTACGTTCACGTTCTCTACGAATTTCTTCGACAATTTGTGATGCATAGATATTATTAATATTTATTGTATTATCTTTTTTAGAATGATTAGGTGTAGTCGTTGTTTTTACATTTTCATCATCTGTAGATAAATCATTATTAAAAGTATTATGATTTATTTCTTGTGACTTTTGTTTTTCAGGTTGAGATTGTGTCTTATAACCGGATGAAACCTCTCTTGAATTACTATTTAACTTATCACTATCACTTCGATTATCTTCCGTTACATGTGCGCTACTTTTCTCACCATCTTTAGGCGGTATAACACCATTTTCAATTGGACGTCTTTGTTTAGTACCGAAAATAGCAGATGGTACTTCAGATGCTCTAAAATCACTTTTGTGATATGTATACTCAGATTGAGTCTTATAGTTTGATTTAAATCGCTCTGATTGTAACTTCATTCTAGGTTGCGTATTGGATGATGTTTTATGATTATTCGTACTTGAACTCCCAAGTGATGTAGGAGAAATTTGACGGTGTGTTGATGTCGTAGTATAAGGGTTGGAATCTTTTTTCTTTCTAGATTGGTAACCCTTAGATTGATAACTAGAATCAGCAATACCATCATCATTGGCATGATTTCTTCTACGACGATGTCTTTTATTGTCTTGAGTACGAAATTCCTCTATATCATGATTGACATTAGACTGGTACACATCTTGAGTAGTTGTGTTTTCAGACTCCGCATTTCCTGATTCAAAACCTTCCATAGGAAAGCGAAACTTCCCTTTTGGACGATGATAGATATCATTATTTTGTGGCAGTAATGAGTCATGATTAGTATCATTCGATTGATTTGCCTGGCGTCTTTTATTTTTATTGCGCAATATATCTTCATTTGAATCATTATCTTCGCCAAATAATTTATCAAACCAGCTCATACTTTCACTACCTTCCTTTATTATTCAAAAAATGCTTGTCCAATTTCATAACTATCATCTAATACCATGATGCCTTTTTCTTTAGGTGCATTTGGTAAATTGAGTTCTTTCATAGAACAAATCATTCCACTAGATGCAACGCCTCTAAGTTCTGCATCTTTAATTACCATACCGCTTGGCATAACTGCACCAACTTTTGCAACAACCACTTTTTGGCCTTGTTCAACATTTGGAGCACCACAAACAATTTGTAATGTATCATTCCCCACATTGACATTTAGAACACTTAATTTGTCTGCGTCAGGATGTTTTTCCTTAGTTTCAACGTATCCAACTACAAATTTAGGTGATAAATCTGCATTCAATTCATATGTGAAACCATTATTTTTTATCATTTGTTGTAATTGTTCCACAATATCTTCAGTTAATTTGATATGACCATTACCCTCAATTTGAATGTGATTTGAAATATTGAAGAAATTATATCCAACTACTTGGTTATCATCTTCCTTAGTAATTTCTACAACATCGTTATTTTTTCTATAATTAAATTCACCTTCTGAAGGTTCAATTTGTAAGAAAGCAACGTCTCCTACACCTTTGGGGTTATAAAATAAATTCATACTTTTTCTCCTTTTTATTTATTTTTATCATTAAATTTTTTACGATTTGCTTCTAATCTTTGAATCACGTTTGGGTCTCTTTTTTGTTTATTATTTTTACCTAAAATGAATATAGGTTCAAGATGACCTTTATCATAACCAAATGATAGTGACGTGATAGGCACAAGACCTTTAGTGAAAAATTCCATAGTTAAATGTGCCATAACATCATAGCCTGTTTTATTACGAATGTCCGCAATAACTAATACATCTTGATGAGGCACTGCTACTAACATTTCACCTTCACATTGATCTTGAATGTCATTTAAAAATGATGTGTTTAAAATACGACTTGCATCATAGCCATCATTAGAGTTAATAAAATAAAAGATATTACCCTTAACTTCATCTGTACTAAATTGATTGTTTAACTTTCTAACATTGAATAAAGACATTTCTTTCACTTGTTGCTTTGTCATATTTAATGTTTCTAACATACTCTCTTCTATGAGTCGATAAGATTTACCTAAATCTAATGCATAGTAAATATTTGTTTCTGCGGTGTGATGTTCAAAAATGAAAGCATTGCCCTCTTTAGTCTTCTTGTCGAAACTTGTAGCACGGATTACTGGCATAATTTGAATATCTTTTAGTTGTTCAAGCCCTTGATCAGCCATTTGTTCAATAGCTTCGTCTATATAATAAATAATTTCATCGACTATTTTTTCTTCTTTTTCTTCATATTTTGCGACAATAGCATTTAGTTTAATTGTGACACCTTTATGATTGTCTTTTCTATAAATTCTTAATGTTTCGTCTTCACGATCAAATTTATAATTGACGTCTAAATGGTTTAAACGCTGTTTAATTTTATCTCTCATTTGAAAGACATTCATCTATAACACTCCTATTTCGCACCTCTTAATAGTTTACAATAAAACAATGGATAGTAACAGAAAAAAACAGGTTTTTAAATATATTTTTCAACTAATCAATTAAATATATTGTGATAAAAATGTATCGATTTGTTCGATGGATTTTCTTTCTTTACTAATATAACTTCCTAACAATTCACCATTTCTATAAACTAAGAAACTCGGAATTCCCATAATACCATTATCAATACAAATATCTATAAATTGATCTCGATCTACTGAGACGAATTTAAACGAGGAATATTTTTCTTCTAATTGTGGTAATTCAGGTTCAATAACTTTACAATCTGGACACCAATCAGCAGTAAATTCAAATACCGTATTGTTTTGTTTTAATTCTTCAAATTGTTGTTCTGATTCTAGTTTTAACATCATCTTCACTCCTGTTAGTTAATAATATTGTAATGTTTCAATTTGTGTTTCATTTAAATTTACGATTGCTTTATTTAATAGTTGTCTTGCTGCAAAGTAATCTCTAATATCAAATACAGCATCTGTGCTATGAATGTAACGTGCACAGACACCTATAACGGCTGTAAGAATTCCTGTATTCGCTTTATGAATCTCGCCCCCATCAGTTCCGCCTGGAGACATATAATATTGATGAGGAATATCATATTGATTGACTAATTGAAGTAAATAATCTCTGAATGATGGTCTAAGAATCATTGTTCCATCTTTAATACGAATCAATGTCCCCTCCCCTAACGCACCAGACAACTGATTAGGACCTTTAATATCATTTGCTGGAGAGCAATCAACTACAAATGCAACATCTGGTTGTACAAGTTCAGCAGATGCTTTAGCACCACGTAGCCCAACTTCTTCCTGTACATTTGCCCCAACATATAAATCTACATCTAACTCGATGTCTTTCAATAATTCTAATATCTCAATCGCGATGAGACAACCATATCGATTATCCCATGCTTTAGCGCTAAATCGATACTTGGATAATTGAGTGAATGTAGTATCTGGTACAATCGTATCGCCTATTTCAATACCTCTTTGTCTCACTTCATTAGCCGATGTCGCACCAATATCTAACATTAAATCACTAATTTGTGGAACAACTTCGTTTCCTGTTCTAAAATGTTTTGGGATATTAGATACAACTCCTGTAATTTCTTCGTTGTTACGATTTTTTACTTTGAGTCTTTGTCCTTGCCAAATATCATTAGCAACGCCACCAAGATTTGTAAATTGGATCATACCATTTTCAGTAATATGTGTAATCATAAAACCAACTTCATCCATATGTGCAGCTACCATTACACGTTTTGCATTCGGCATAGATGATTTTTTCACTCCAAAAAAGCCACCCATTCTGTTTTCTATAAACTCATCCACAAATGGCGTCATTTGATCTTTCATATATGCTTTAATATCATCTTCAAAACCTGGCGCACCATGTAATTCAGTAAGATGCTGTATTCTATCTATTGTTTTACTTTCATTTATAGTCATTTAACGCTTCACTCCTTATAACTTATTATATCATCTTCATTATGGTAAACTAATAATATGAATTATGAAAAAGGGAGATACAATGATGAAGTGTTTAAATTGTAAAAATTTATCTATCATAGGTGCTTGTACGGTTGTAATCATTTCAGCTGGTGTCATTACATACCTAGCTAAGAAAAAATATTATAATCCCGATAAATTATTAAATGAAGTTAAAACATATTTTATGGACGTTAAAGGCTCTTATATCGTACATCAACCTCTTAATGATCCTAACATTAATGCTCACAAACCAGTTTATCTCGGTGGCATAACTGCATCTAAAAATGGACAACTCGTAGATTATGATTTTTATGCAGATGCCTATTCAGGTGAAGTATTAAATATTATAGAGTTATAAATTACTCATTTATATAAAAATTAAAGGTTATAGTAAGTTCATGCCTCAATTTTGAGATTCTTGAACAAAGCTATAACCTTTTTTCATTGATTTAATATTGTCTATATGCACGTTTAACTGTCTCTTTAACGTTGTGTTTATCTAAATCAAATTTAAGTGCAAAGTATTCCTCGTCATGATAAAACAAGAACCAATATTCATTAAAAATATAATAAGGAATGCATCTTTCCTTTTCTTCAATCGATGTCATTGGGTAATCATCATATGCTGTAACCCATAATGGATTACGATGTGCTAAGGTTGGGAAAATATCAGCCATATGTACTGCTTTTTGCCCTTCGCTTTCAATAGTTATGATACAGTGTCCATTACTATGTCCACCTGTATGTATCATTCTAATACCTGGAACTGGTTCGATGTTATCTTTAAATAAAATAACTTTTTCTTCGTAATCTCCTTGATTTTCCTTCCAATACGTCGCCTGACTACGTATATTCGGTGCTAAAAATTCATGCCATTCATCTTGTTGAATATAGTGTGTAGCATTTTTAAATAGTGCATGCCCATGTTCATTGGTAAGTCCCGCAGCATGGTCAAAGTGTAAATGAGTCATTAAGACCATATCTATATCATCTGGTGTCAATCCAAAATATGCTAATTCCTCTTTAATAAAACTTTCTTGTGTAACACCACTATTTCTTTTTTGCTTGTCTGTTAATTTATTATTACCAATACCTGCATCTATTAAAATATTGTAGTCTGGGTGTTGAATAAGAATTGGATGCGTAGGCGTATGAACCTGATTCTTGTCGTTTACTTTATATTTTCTTGTCCAAAGTGGTTTGGGTACAACACCAAACATCGCGCCACCATCTATATGCGTATTGCCTCCATTTATATCATCTATTGTCAATGCACCTAACCTCATCAAATCACTTCCCCATTTTAGTCTTGAAACAGTCAAACTTAATTATAATCTATAATATTTTTAGGACATTAGCAATAATTGACATTGCTCTATTATGGTTAAATACCGTGACGACTCTGAACATCTTTGATTCACACAAAAAGACAAGCACCAGTTAAGGTGCTTGTCTTTTTCATTATATATTTTTATGAAATTTAGCTTCCATTCGATAGATTCTAGAACCTTTTTCAGAAAATTTCTGTTCATATTCTGTTAAAATATTATCTTCGTCATCTTCTTCATGTAAGTTTAAATTCATCTTTGTAAAGTACATGCCAAATTGAGACATACTTTCTAGACTGTACGCAAAAAGACCTCTATTATCTGTTTTAAAATGGATTTCTCCGTCTTCAACTAAAATCTGTTTATATAGTGCTAAATATGTATGATATGTGAGTCTTCTTTTAGCATGACGTTTTTTAGGCCATGGATCAGAAAAATTAAGATAAATTCTTGAAACTTCACCATTTTTAAAGTATTCGTTAAGTTCTATCGCATCATTACAAATCATTTTCAGATTAGACAAGTTTTGTTCTTTAACTTTATCTAATACCTTATACATGACGCTTTTTTCACGTTCCATTGACACGAAATTAATTTCTGGATGTTGTGCGGCAAGTGTTGTGATAAATTGCCCCATTCCTGAGCCAATTTCAATATAAATCGGTTGCTTTTGTTCAAACCATTCATCTATATGTCCAGCATGCGAACCATCCATGTCAACTAAGTCTGGATGGTCTTTCAAATAATCTTCCGCCCAAGGTTTGTAGCGAACTCTCATACTCAATTTCTCCTTATATAAATAAGTTGCTATTCATCACTTCATTTAAAAATTCAAGCCATGTATTCATATCTTTAAAACGCTTTTGTTCTTCATACCATTGAACCATACCAATAGATTGAATAACCGTATACCACTTCATACGTTTGTTTAGATTTAAACTTTCTTGAACACCATATGTTTCAAACCATTTAGACCATTTATTTTCAGGAACGTAGTTGTAAAGCAGCATGCCAATATCAATAGCAGGATCTGCAATCATTGCACCTTCCCAGTCTATTAAAAATAGCTCATCACGATCTGATAAAAGCCAGTTATTATGATTGACATCACCATGTACAACAGTGAAAAATCTTGAATCTAAATTAGGTATATGCTCTTCTAAATACGTTAATGCTTTTCTAACAACATGATGTGTTAAAACTTCTCTTGAAAGAGATGCATTGATTTTATTTAGCATAATATCTGGTGTAATTGGTTCCATTTCCATTCTTTTTAGCATGGTCAATAATGGTTTAGAATTATGGATTTTTTTCAGTATTTTGGCTACTCTAGGCTGTTGCATTTCGTTCGCTGTTAATTCGCGACCGTTTTTCCAATGTTGCGCCGTTACGACTTCACCAGTTTCAATTCTTTTCGTCCAAACTAACTTAGGTACAATACCCTCTGCAGATAAAGCTGCTATAAAAGGATTAGTATTTCGTTTTAAAAACAACTTCTGACCATCTTGTTCAGCCATATAAGCTTCACCAGAAGCACCGCCAGCTGAATCTAATGTCCACCCTAACTGATAAAACTGCTCCAACACGTTCACCTCACTTTCAATTAGAAAATGGCTCCAGAAATATGTTTTTCAAGAGCCATATATTCTAATTTATAGAAACCGTATAGTCATTTCTACACGCTTGTTTAAATTTATTTTACAGTTTTGTGAGTTGGCTAATTTTTATATTTTTGTCCCTAAAAATACGCTTTAAAATTGCGTCCTCATTTTTTATCACTCATAGAAGATTTTATAATTTTTACCATTACATTTCAACTAAAAATGAGAAACTAAAAGACACATTTTACTAGTCCACTCGTTTAAAAATTATAAAACTACTTTGACTTAGATTATAACATATTTAGAGTGAGATAGTTGGAGAAATTTTGATAATTATTCAACTTATAAACTATGTGTTTTGATATATTCGTTAAATCCATCTTGAAGTTGTCTCGTAACTTCACCTACATTGCCATTTCCGACATCTTCTCCATCAATCTTAACTACAGGCATGACCTCAGCTGATGTACTAGAAATGATCACTTCATCTGCATTTTTTAGGAAATCAACAGTAAACGTTTCTTCAATAAATGGAATATTTTTATCTTCAGAAATCCATTTAATAACTTTTCTTGTAATACCATTCAAAATAAAGTTATTCACAGGATGCGTGTACACTTTTCCATCTTTGATAGCATAGACATTACTTGAAGCACCTTCTGTAACTGTTTCACCACGATGTTGAATTGCTTCACTAGCATTATATTTTACAGCAAATTCTTTAGCTAATACATTTCCTAAAAGATTCAAACTTTTAATGTCACAACGTAACCAACGAATATCTTCTGTTGTAACGGCATAGACACCTTTTTCTAAATCGTCGAACGGTCTATCATAACTCTTTGTAAATGCCATCAATACAGGTTTTACCGGTGGTGTTGGGAAAGAATGTTCTCGTGGTGATGCACCACGTGTTGCTTGAATATAAATCCCACCATTTTTAACACCGTTAACCTCTAATAATTTACGCACTAATTCGATTAATTCATCGACTGTATAATTCAGATCTAATCCAATTTCATTAGCACTTCTTAAAAATCTTTCAAAATGTTCTTTAACTGTAAATAACTTACCTTCGTATGCACGAATGTATTCATAGATACCGTCACCAAACACGTATCCTCTATCTTCATATGATACCTTTGCTTCTTCTTGTTCTAGGAATTCACCATTAATAAAAACTTTTGTCATAAATTATCCCTCCACACATAATGAGTATATCGCCTCGAGATATATACTCGTTGCATTAAATAGTTGTTTTTTCGTGATGTATTCGTTTTTCTGATGCATTAAGTCTTCAGAGTCGCTAAACATAGCACCAAAAGCGACACCTTTGTCTAAGTTTCTTGCGTAAGTACCGCCACCAATTGTATACGGTTCTGTCATATCTCCAGTTTGGTTTCTGTATGCAGTCACTAATTTTTGAACAAATGGATCATTTTTATCCACATAATGAGGTTTTTGTACTTTACCCATTTCTATTCTAAATCCTAATGTTTCAATCTCTTTTGAGAAACGATCAATAGCTTCTTCAAATTCAAATCCTTGAGGATATCTCAAATTCACACCAAAGCGACCAGCATTTTCATTATCATAAGTCATCACACCAATATTTGTAGTGACATCACCCATAATATCAGTATGGAATTTCATTCCCATTTTTTCTCCAAAGTGAGATTCGTGTAAATATTGGTTGCTAAAGTCCACAAAATCTTTTGCACTTTTATTTAAATTCAACGTAGCTAAGAATTCTAAAAGATAAAGTCCTGCATTAATTCCTAAAGAAGGGTCCATACCATGAACAGCTTTACCTTCAACAGTTAAAATAAGAATACCACTATCTACAGTGCTTTCACCTTGTAGATGATGTGTTTCTAAAAAGTATTCAAAGTTCTGTATCACATCAGTCATGTGTTCTTTGACTAATACTTTAGCTTCTGCATGATCAGGCACCATGTTATAACGTTGTCCAGAATTAAACGCTAATAATTCATAATCTGGTTCATCTACATCTTCAGCCATTTCATTTTGTACTAAGTCAAATGTCGTAATACCTTTTTCACCGTGAATCGCAGGAAATTCAGCGTCTGGCGCAAATCCTAATGCAGGCATTTCTTCAGTTTGAAAATAACGATCGGTACATTTCCAATCAGACTCTTCATCTGTACCAATAATAATATGAATACGTTTCTTCCAATCTACTTTCATATCATTTAATATCTTCACAGCATAGTAGGCCGCAATCGTAGGTCCTTTATCATCTAGTGTGCCTCTAGCAATGATAGCATTATCAGTAACTACTGGTTCGAACGGATTTGAATCCCATCCATCACCAGCCGGTACAACATCAACGTGACAAAGAATACCTAATACATCGTCACCTTGGCCTGCTTCAATTCTACCAGCTATATGATCAACATCATGTGTAGAAAAGCCGTCTCTTTCTGCAATTTGATACATATAATTTAATGCTTCTTTTGGGCCTGGACCTACTGGTGCATCATCGTTTGCTTTACTGTCATCTCTTACACTCTCTATTGATAATAATCCATTTAGGTCTTCAATGATTTGGTTTTCGTATTCTTGAACTTTTTCTTTCCACATTCGAATTCGACTTCCTTTTTTAATAAGTTATTTTCCATTTTACATGAAGTTACTGCGAAACTACAGTAAGATGTTAGAAAAATTACTAAATTTTCTAAATTTTTATTACAAAAAAACACCTATACACGATTTCTTCGAGAAATGTGTATAGGCGTTTAGCTTATTAAAATTATTTTTTATCTTCTAAAGCATTTTTATTATTTTTTAGATCTTCTTCTGATACGACACGTAAATTATTATTAGCTGTAGCGCCACCTTCATCATCAAATTTACCTTCTTCTAAATCATCAGCTTTATTTTCATCTAAATTTGTGAATCTAGTTTTTTCTTCCTCGAAGAATGCTTTAGGGTCATTTTTAATTCTTTCTACGTAACCTTTTGGATTACTTTTAACATCTTGAATTGTTTCATTAGCTTTAGAACTAATTTGATTTGCGAAGTCTTTAGCATTCGCTTTATATGATTCTGGGTTTTCTTTGTATTGATTATATTGATCTTTTAATTTATCTCTGCTTTCTTTACGAGATAATAGAACTGCTGCTGCAGCACCACCTAAACCTAATACTACTCTAAATAAATTTGTTCCTTTTGCCATATTCAAACACCTTCTCTTTCTTTAGTTTAAAAGTAATTTAAAATCATTTTCTGTTAATAAACGAAATTCGCCTAATTTAAGAGATGTATCCAACTCTAAATTAGCAATTTTAATACGTTTTAATTGTAATACCTCATTTTCTATCTCATGAAACATTCTTTTAACTTGATGATATTTACCTTCGTATATCGTAACACGTGATCGTCGATTTTCAATGATTTCTAATTGTGCAGGTTTTACTAACCCATCAGACAATTCTAATCCTTCTTTAAATCGCTCTACATCGCTTTGTGTTACATCATTTTTTGATACTACTTCGTAAGTTTTAGGCACGTGTTTATTTGGACTCATCAAATCATGGTTAAATTGACCATCATTAGTGATTAGTAGTAAGCCTTCTGTATCTTTGTCTAACCTACCTACAGGGAAAATCTCCAAGTGTTGATACTCAGGGATTAAATCTATAACAGTTTGATGTTTATCATCTTCAGTCGCTGATACTACACCAGATGGCTTATTTAACATGATATACACTTTATCGATATATATTATTTTTTCATCATTAACTGTAATGATATCTTCATTAGGATCAATTTGCGTTTTTGGAGACTTGATCACTTCATTGTTCACTTTAACGTAACCTTTTTTTAAACTTTGCTTTACTTCATTACGTGTACCTACGCCCATATTAGCTAAAAATTTATCTAGTCTCATCTTAAGAAACCAACTTTACGTCTGATTTTCTCAGGAATATCACCTAAAAACTCATCTGCAAATTTAGTCTTAATTGTAATACCGCCGTATATTGCTGCACCTACAACCACACCTACAGCAATAATAATTAAATAGCCTATTTTGCTAGGAGCTAGGAATAACTTTCCAATAAAGAATACTAACTCTACACCTAGCATCATAATAAATGAGTATAAAAAGATTTTACCGAAATGAATCCAACTGTAACTAAACTTGAACTGTGCATATTTCTTCAAGATGAAGAAGTTACATCCAATTGCAAAGAGTAATGCAATGGATGTACTTAGTACAGCTCCTGGTGTATGGAATAACATAATAAGTGGATAGTTAAGGATTAATTTTATAGCAACTGCACCTAAAATTACATAAACTGTTAACTTCTGTTTATCAATACCTTGTAACATTGACGCTGTAACACTTAACAGTGAAATTAGAATTGCAACAGGTGCATAGATAAACAGTAATCGACTACCATCAAAGTTAGGATCATGACCTTGAACTACTGGATCATATCCATAAAAGACTGTAAATAATGGCTGTGCCAATGCCATAATTCCAATACTAGCTGGAACTGTAATGAACATCAGTACACCAATTGACGTTCTGATTTGTCGATGCATTTCTTCAAAACGACCTTCTTCATACGTTTTGGTAATATATGGAATTAAACTTACTGCAAAACCAGCACTTAATGACGTTGGAATCATAACAATTTTATTTGTCGACATATTTAACATATTAAAGAAAATGTCTTGCAATTGTGATGAAACACCCACTACAGATAATGCACCATTGTGTGTAAATTGATCGACTAAATTAAATAATGGGAAATTTAAACTTACAATTACAAATGGGATACTATATTTTATGATTTCTTTATACATATTGCCATAAGAAACATTGATATCGGTATAATCTGACAATACCATTTTATCAATATTTTTCTTACGCTTTCTCCAGTAATACCATAAAGTAAGAATACCTGCTATAGCACCAATAGCTGCAGCAAATGTTGCGATACCATTAGCCATTAATACTGTTCCATCAAATACATTTAATACTAAATAACTACCTACTAAAATGAAAATCACTCGAGCTATTTGTTCAGTTACTTCAGATACAGCTGTTGGTCCCATTGATTTATATCCCTGGAAGATACCTCTCCAAGTTGCTAATACCGGTATGAAGATAACTACCATACTGATGATTCGAATAATCCAAGTGATATCTGCGACAGACCAGCCATTTTTATCTGACGCATTACGAGATAAAGTTAACTCTGAGATAAAAGGTGCTAGGAAATATAGAATTAAGAATCCTAATACACCTGTTATACTCATGACAATAAAACTTGATTTATAAAATTTCTGACTGACCTTATACGCACCTAAAGCATTATATTTAGCTACATATTTTGAGGCTGCAAGTGGTACACCTGCTGTAGCTACAGCTATCGCAATATTATACGGTGCATAAGCATACGTGAACGGTGCCATATTTTCTTGTCCACCTATTAAATGGTTAAATGGAATAATAAATAGTACACCAAGAACTTTGGTAATTAAAATACTAAGTGTAATTAAAAAGGTCCCTCGAACCATTTCTTTACTTTCGCTCATTAACTATCTTCCTATCTTTAAAAGTTTATTAAACCTAGTTGAACTCATGTTGTGTTCGTTATCATTAGCTTACATTATTATAAAATATATCACAAAAAGACTAACATGGGGATTGATTTTATAATAATTTTAAATGTTTAAAAGATGAAAACGAATTAATCCTTTATTATCCGTTTGAATAGATTATGTATCTAAGATACTTCAAGTTTTCTATTATAGTTATTATTTTATTCATTGTCATCTAATTATACAACTTCTATAGCATATATTTTTTGATTCATATACAATAGTGTTGAATATTCATTGGAGGAAGTTAATATGTATCAAACAATCATCATCGGTGGTGGCCCAAGTGGTTTAATGGCTGCAGTAGCTGCTAGTTCTAATAGTAATCAAGTTCTTATATTAGAAAAGAAAAAAGGTCTAGGTAGAAAATTAAAAATATCAGGTGGTGGTCGTTGTAATGTTACCAATCGCTTACCCTATGCAGAAATAATTAAAAATATACCAGGTAACGGTAAGTTTTTATATAGTCCTTTTTCAATATTTGATAATGAATCCATTATTGATTTCTTTGAAAGTCGTGGCGTTAAATTAAAAGAAGAAGACCACGGACGAATGTTTCCTGTTTCAAATAAGGCCCAAGATGTCGTTGACACGTTAGTAAGCACAATTAACGAACAACAAGTTACTGTTAAAGAAGAAACAGCAGTGACTCGTCTATCTGTAAATGACAATGGTATCTTTACGGTTGAGACATCACAACAAACATATGAAGCAAATAGTGTGATTATAGCAACAGGTGGCACGAGTGTTCCACAAACTGGTTCGACAGGTGACGGTTATCGCTTCGCAGAATCTATGGGACATACCATAACTGAGTTATTCCCTACCGAAGTGCCAATCACATCCCCTGAGCGCTTTATCAAAGATAAAACTTTAAAAGGATTAAGTTTGAAAGATGTAGAATTATCCGTTTTAAAGAAAAATGGCAAAAAACGAATTAGTCACCAAATGGATATGATTTTTACACATTTTGGTGTCAGCGGTCCTGCCGCCTTAAGATGTAGTCAATTTGTATATAAAGAACAAAAGAATCAAAAGAAAAACGAAATTCTAATGTCTCTTGACGCTTTTCCAAAGTTAAATCAAGAAAAACTTACGCAACAAATTCGACGTATGTTAAAAGAACAGCCAGATAAATTCATTAAAAATAGTTTACACGGTCTGATCGAAGAACGTTATTTATTATTTATATTAGAACAAGCTAATATTGATAACGAGACAACGTCGCACCATTTATCCAATCAGCAATTGACTACAATTGTTAATTTATTAAAAGGGTTTACATTCAAGGTTAACGGTACCTTACCTATTGATAAAGCCTTTGTTACTGGTGGAGGCGTTTCATTAAAAGAAATAGAGCCTAAAACGATGATGTCTAAATTAGTTACTGGGCTATTTTTATGTGGTGAGGTGCTAGATATCCATGGTTATACTGGCGGATATAATATCACAAGCGCGTTAGTCACTGGTCATGTTGCTGGTTTAAATGCTGGCAAACATAATACTTTAAAGAACAATTAATAAAACAGAGTCTAGATTCCTCTAGACTCTGTTTATATATTATTTATTTTAATTTATCTTTCTTTTGAACCATTCTTCTACTAACTAAGGCAGCACCTGCAGCAAATGTGATACCCGCTAATGGTAATTGATTATCATGTTGTCCAGTTTCAGGTAATGTTTCTAAACTATTTTGTTTATCAACTTCTGTGTCTGTTTCAACACTTTCATCAGACTCAATTTTAGTTAATGCGTTTGATTCATCGTTACCTTCGTCATTTCCATTTGCTTCTTTAGTAGGATTAGAGCCTACATCAGATTTTTGTGGACTTTGTTGTTCTGTTTCTGGAAGAATTGCTTCAATTTGTTCAATAGCTTCTTCTTTCACTTTAATAACTGCTTCATTTGTATCAGCAGCGTCTAGTTGATCAGCAATAAGTGAAGCAAGACGATCTAATTGACTTAATGCTTTATCTTTTTGTCTTTGAGAAACATCAGCATTATTGATTATTACTTTTTGCTGTTGGATATGCTTATTAATTTCTTTTTCTGTTTCATCTTTGATTGACGCTTGTGCTTCGATTTGTGAAATTTGTTGTTCAGCGTCTTTTACAATCGTTTTCACTTCAGAATCAGATGGTGTTGCTTTAATAAGTTCAATCGCATTTTGTTCGATTGGATTTAATTGTTCAATCGCTGCTTCTTTCTCTTCTTTAGTTGCTTTAGGAGTTTGATTAATTTTATCGATTTGTTTTTGAACAAGATTTGCAATTGTATTTCTTGCCTCTGGTTTTACCACCGCAACGACATTAATTGCTTTAAGTTGTTTTAAAGCACTTTCTTTTACTTTAGTAATGTCATCGTTAGTATCTTTAGCATCAATATCAGATAGACCTTGTTCTAAAATATCATTTAGTTGTTCTTCAGCTGCTAATTTTTCAGTTTCAGTAGCATCATCATTGGAATCAATCATGTCTTGAACCTTGTCTGCTTGTTCTTTAAGCGCATTAGCAGCAATTGCTTTTTGTTCAACATTTACTACGACTGCATTTAAATCATTCATTGCATTGGCTTTGATTTGAGCAATATCAATATCAGAAGTTACATTGGCAATTTCAGTTTTAGCAGATTGTACGATTTGATCGACTTGTTGATTAGCTTCATTTAATTCATCAACTGTTGCACCAGGTGTATTTGCAAATGTTTCTTTTAATTGAGTTGCTAAATTATCAATTGAATTAATCGCGTTTGGTTTAGTTACAACTTCTGGATTAATACCATTAATTGCAGTTTCTCCGTTAGTTAAGGCATCCTCAACTTCTTGATTTGTTTCACCATTATTAATATTGATTTCAGCAATTTCTAATTGTTCATTAACATTTTGAATAGCTGCTTCTTTTTCTTGTGCTGTAGCAGTAGCATTTGCATTAATTTCATTTTCTTTAGTTGTAGCAACTTGTTTAATATGAGTGAGTGCTGACGGTTTTTTAGTGAATGTTACATCAAATTGATTCACATTTTCTATAGCATGTTCTTTTGCAGCAGTTAATCTAGCTACGTTAATGGCTTGATTAATAGATGCTTCAGCTTGAGTTTTAATTGCTGCTAAATCTGCAAGCGCAGCGTTCACTTCTTCTTGTGTTCCATCAATATCTGTCTCTATTTCACTCACTTTATCATTATAGACATCAGTAAATTCTTCTAATGCAGCTTGTCTAAGAGTTCCAATTGGTTGGATTGCTTTAATTTCAGATACACCATTTGCCTTAGCGTTATCTACATCTTGATCAGTTTGAGCTTGAGCAACTTGATCTTTTGCTGATGTTAATGCATTTTGAACAGCTTGTTTAGCTTCCGCTATATCTTCTTGTGTTGCATTAGGTGTTTTATCTAATTCCTCTTGTTTTAAATCAGCTGCATTATCTAGTTCTTGTGTTGCAATTGACTTTTTAACAATAGATGGTACAAATTGATTAATTTGAGTTGTACCTTCATTTTTAGCTTGATCTACATCATTATTTGTATTTGCATGATCAATATTACCTGTCACTTGATTCGCAATATCATCTAATTTATTAGATGCTAATTGTTTTTCTTCATTTGTAGCTTGAGGGTTTTGATTTACAGCATCTTTTTGTTGATTAATGCTATTTTGAATATCTTGTTTTGCATTGTCTTTAACAGTTGTTTCTGGTTGAACTGATTGAATAGCTTGATCAGTTGCTTTAACAGCATTATTTACATCAACAATACTTTGAGCATTAGTCACATCTGTTAAACCTTGTTGTAACGCATCATCAACTTTTGTATTTGCAGCTTGTTTTTCTTCTTCCGTAGAACCATTATTATTAGCTATTTGTTGTTTTTTATCGTTAGCTTGATTTTGTAAATCTGTTTTAATTCCTGTATCAGCAGTAATCTGACCTATACTATTAATGCCTTCATTCTTTTTAGCCTCAACATCTGCAGCATTTTCTGCATTTACAATAGCTTGATTAGCATTATTTTGTGTGCGAGCTACCAGTTGTTTAGCTGCATCTTTTTCTTCTGTTGTTGCATCTTGGTTTTGATCAATAGTGTTATTTTGATTTGTTGCTGCTTGATCAACTTCATTTTTAGCATTTGTCTTAGTTTGAGTTTCAGGAACAACATTACCAATATTTGTTTCACCATTTTGAACTGCTGTGTCAACTTGTGCATTTGTAGTTGCAGCATTAATTTCATCATTTGCAGTTGTCACTGCTTGAGTTAATGTTTGTAATGCCGCTTCTTTTTCTTCTGTTGTTGCATTAGGTTCGTTGTTAATAATATATCTTTGTTGATCTTGTTTAGTTTTAATATCAGCTAATGCTGTTTCTTTTTTAGTATTCGCAGGTATAACTTGATTAATTTCTTGAATCGTTTGATCTTTAATTTGATTTACTGCTGCGTCAGTTTTAGCTTGGTTAATTTGTTCATTTGAAGCTGCAACGAGTGCATCCACATTATTTGTTGCTGCTTCTTTTTCCTCTGTTGTTGCATTATTATCATTAGGAAATGTCGCTTTACGTTGATCTGCAGCTTGAGTAATTTCGTTTCTAGCATTAGATTTAGTTGTTACAAATGCTTGAACTTGATTAATAGTATTAATACCATCATTTTTATTACTATCAACGCTTTGTTTATTCGCAGCTTGATAAACGTTGGCACTACCTTGACCTAACATACGATCTACTGAATCATTGGCATAATCTCTTTCTTCATTAGTCATATCCGGGTCTTGTGTCAAATCGTGTTTACGTTGATTTGCTACATTTTCTAATTCAGCTATCGCATTATTTTTATAATCTTTAGATGGTGTAATGGCTGCAATTTTTGCAATTTGTTCATTCTTAACATTTTCAACATCTGCATTAGATTGTGCCGCATCTATTGCTTGGTCTGCTTCTGTTTTAGCATTTTGTAATGCTTGTTGAGCTTCATTTTGTTCTTCTGTAGTTGTACCACGCGTATTTTGGATGACACCTTCTTGGTCAGTTACTTTTTGAGCAATTTCAGCTTTTGCAGCCGGTTTAACTTGTGCTTCTTGTTGAATTTGATTGATATCATTTTGATTAGTTGTTACAGCATTGTCAACATCATCATTACTTGCTGCTTGGTCAATGTCGTTATTAGCTTTAGTAACAGCTGCATCAACATTTGCATTAGCTGCATTATGTTCTTCTGTTGTAGAGTTTGTATCTTGATTAATTAATCGTTTTTTATTGTCTGCATCTTGTGCAATTGTTGATTTCGCTTGTTGTTTCTTATCTGTTGATGGCGTTACATCATTAATTTGATTTATACCATTAGTAACCGCATTAGCAACTTCATCGTTTGTTAATGCTTGATCAATATTATTATATGCTTCATTCTTTCTAGGGTCTAAAACATTCATTGCATCATTTTTTTCTTCTGTAGTTGATTGATTTGAGTCATTAATTGCTTGTTTCTTTTGTTCATATGCATGATCAATTGTATTTCTAGCATCTGGCTTTTTAACTTCATCTGGAGCAACATTTTGTAATTCTTGAAGCGCATGATCTCTAGCTTCATTCACTTCATTTGTTGTATTTGCCGCACCTATTGCAGTATTTGCTTGATTTACAATTTGATCTACTTGATTATTGGCAACATTAATCTCTTCTGTTGTCGCATCCATATAGTTATTTGTATTATTATTTCTAATTTGTTCAGCTGACTGATTCACTTCAGCCTTTGCTTCGTCTTTAACTGTAGTAGCTGGCGTAACTGCATTAATTTGATTTATACCTAATTCTTTGGCTTGCGTTACATCTTGATTATTAGACGCGTCATTAATATTAGTAGTTGTATTTTGAACTAAGCCATTAACTTGTTCTTTTGCCACAGCTTTCTCTTCATTTGTAGCATTTTGATTTGCATCTATGTCACCATTATGTGTAGCAGCAGCTTGATTTACTTCTGCAATTGCATTTGGTTTAGCTGTTGAAGCAGGTACAACATTACCGATTGCATTAACATTTTGTGTTTGAATGCCGTTAATCTCATTTTCAGTATTAGCTGCATTAATATCTTTTAATGCTTGTTGTTCTGTTTGATGTACTTGGTTAACTGCTTCTTGTTTTTCTTCATTCGTTGCATCTGGATTATTATTAATTGTTAAAATTTGATCTGCAACTTTTTGAACTACTGCATTTCTTGCTGCATCTCTTGTACGTGCTTGTACATTTATAGCATCAATGGCTGCAATACCATTATTTTTAGCTGTTGTTACATCGTCCGTTGTGTTTGCTTGATTGATATTATTATTAGCATTAAATTGTTGATGTGCTACATCGTTTAAAGCTAATTGTTTTTCTTCTTGAGTGGCTTCTGTTGTGTTATCAATTGCTTGATTTTTATCAGTAGCTTTTTGATTAATTTCATTTGTTGCACCTTGTTTCGCATTTTCTAATGCTTCATCTTGAGCATTAACAGGTTGGTTCTGATTAGGTGCTACATTATTACCATTTTGGTCATCACCCACATCACGTTTATTACGTTTTTTAGGTGTTTGATTATTTTCAACAGTAGCAACTGGTTTGCTTTGTTTGTTTAATCCTTCATTCGATTCAATGGGTGACTCTTTATCTTGTTTTTCTTTTGGCGTTTCTTGAGCTTGCTCTTGATTAGACTGTGGTTGAGCTTGTTCTTGATTACCTTCATTTACTGGATTATCAATAACTGCATTAGGTTGATTGGCATCATTATTAGCTTCTGTTGCTTCTGGATTAGCGATTTGCTCATTATTTGTTTCAACAGCATTTTTGTTATCATTTTGTTGTTGATTTTGTTCTTGAGCTACAGCATTTTGAGGTGATGTTTGTTCATTTGCAGGATTATCATTTCCAGCTTGATTTTCATTTGGTAATGTCTGATCATTGGGCTGTCCCTGATTAACGACATTATCTGTCAATGGGCCATTAACATTGACATTATCTTGTTCAGCAGCATCTGCACTATTAGGATTAACGCCTAAAAATGCTACCGTTGCTATTAATGCTGAAAAAATACCAACGTTAAACTTACGAATACTAAATTTTTGTTGCTTAAATAAATTCATAATGACTATCCTCCTAGGTGTATCAATCGTGATGTTGAGTATTAGAAATTTATTTCTATAACAAATAGGTTGTACGCATATAATAAATTCATACAACCTATTTATTTATTATTGATTTTATCATCAATATATTTTTAAATCTAGTCCATTAAATAAAATTTTTATTTCAAAGTTGTTACTATTATTTTAATAATTATCATTGGTGCAAACTTAATAACTCATTCATATTTCAATGAATTCATTTCAAATCTTAACTAACCTTTTTTCTTCGTTTTAAGCTACTTACAAATATACTTATACCAAATGTAAACATAATAGGAACGATTGGATGTTGATAATTAGTTATACCTGTATTAGGCAACTCTTGCACAGATTCTTCCTTAAAATTACAAGTGTTCTTTACTTCTTTTTCTACGAAAAATTTATTATCTCTAGTATTACAGAATACAACTGGTTCTATTTCTTTCTCTAAAGTAACTTCTACTTCAGGTTCCGCTATAGGTAATTGAATTGCTTTTAATTTTTCAATTGTTTCTTTAACAATTTGTGCTACTTCATCATTTGTTTTTGCATCTTTAATTAATGCATTAGCTTCGTTTAAAATATCTTCAACTCTATTTAAAGCATTTTTTACTGCTTTTGGATTAACATTTTTAAGTTGATTTATTTTATCTTTGACTTCATTTGCAACAAGATTGATGTCATCTTTAGCACTAGGTTTCACTTCAATTACTGGTTGAATATGTTCAATGAGTTGCACTTCTTTAAGTTTTATTTGCGCTACTTCTTCATTTGTTAATGCTTTCATTACTAATATTTTGGCTATTTCCAATTCTTTATGAACCTTCGCAATGGCTTCATCTTTCTCTTCTTGTGTGGCTTCAGTTATACGATCAAAATCTTGAATAACTCGTTGAGCAATTGATGTTAATGCTTCATTTGCTTCTGGTTTCACTTTAACAATTGGCTTAATACTCTTTATTAGAATTTCCCATTCTATTTTAGCTTTAGCAACTTCCGCATTAGTTAATGATTGGTCTACTGTATCAATACTATTTTTTAAAGCTTCCTCCAATTGATTGATAGCGTCATTTTTTTCTTCTTGAGTTGCCTCATTTGTATCATTAATATGTGTTTTAATTTGACTTGATAATTCTTTTAACACTTTAACCGCAGCAGGCTTCACTTCAATATTAGGCATAATCTGTTCAATATCTTTTAACGCTTTTGAAAGTACGTCTGCAACATTTTGGTTTGTTTGTGCACTTGATACCTCTTTAGTGTATTGGTTTACTGCTTGATTTAGTTGCTGTAATGCTAATTCTTTCTCTTCAGTCGTCGCTTCATTTGTTAACTTAATTACTTGGTCTTGTTTTGTGAAAGCTTGATCAATTTCATTAATTGCTTCAGGTTTTTTTACGATATTAAGTTTTACATTATTAATATCTTCAATTGATTGAGTCTCTGTTTGATCAACTTGTTGATTAGTTTGATCTGACTGTAAAGCATTTAATGCATTTTGAAGAATTGTCTTTAATTGTTGAATCGCGTCATCTTTTTCTTCAGTTGTTGCTTCACCATTATTATTAAACAATTGATTTTTAATTGCTTCAGCATTAGTGATCGCGGCTCTTGCATCAATCTTTTTAACTACATTAACTTGAACGTCATTAATTGATTGGACACCTTGTTGCTCCGTTAGGTTAACTTGATTTGTAGTTTTATCTTGATTAATTTGTGCTAAGGCTTGATTTAATAGTTTTTCGACTAAGGCTTTCGCTATGTTGATTTCCTCATTAGTAGCATCAGGTGTTAGTGATAAAGCATTCATTTTTGTTTCTGTAGTTTGATTTAAGGCATCTCTTGCATCTCTTTTCACTTTAGTAGACGGTAAAATTTGTTTAATATCATTAATTGCTTTATTTTTAGTATTTTCTACTTCAGTATCATCTGTAAATCGATTAATATCATTTTTAGCTTTATTAACAACAGTATTGACATCATTTATAGCTGCATCTTTCTCCTCTACTGTTGCATCTTTAACGCCATTGATGACCTTATCTTGATTATCCGCAGTTTGGTTTATCATTGATCTAGCATTTTCTTTGACAACAATATAAGGTAATATGTTGGGAATTATATCATCGCTTTTTGATTGGATTTGATTAACTTGTGCATTCGTGTCTGAGCTATTGATATCAGCTAATAACTGATTGTTAGCATTCTGCAATCTATCTAATGCATTATTTTTCTCCTCATCGGTTGCATCTTTGGCTTGATTAATAATTTCTTGTTGATGTTCTACAAGCTGATGTAATGCATCTCTAGCATTTTGTTTCACAGTCGGCTTGAACACAGTTTGATTAATCTTTTCTAATCCATTGTCTTTTGTATTAGCAACTTCTTGATTGGTATTATCATTAGTGATTTGTTGATTTAAATCATTTAATATATTATTCAAATTATTAATGAATGCATCTTTTTCGTCTTGCGTTGCTTCTTTATTCTCTAGTGCCTCTTGTTTTTTATTATTTATAGCATTAAATAATAATTGTCTTGCATTTATTTTAACAATCGTTTCTGGCACAATTTGTTGTATTTCTTGGTTTCCATTTGTTACAGCATTATTAACGTCTTGATTTGTTTGTGCCTGGTCAATATTTTGAAGAGCTTGATTTTTAGCTTGTGACACCAATTGTTTTGCAGCATCTTTTTCTTCAAGTGTTGATTCACCATTACTATTGATTACATTATCTCGTTGATTCGCTTCTGCTTCTATATTTTTTCTGGCATTATTTTTTACGAGTGTTTCAGGTAAAGTCATATTGATTTGCTCAATTGCTTGTTGTCGTCTATCTTCTACATCTTGATTGGTCTGTGCTTGATTAATTGCTTCATTCGCTTGATTAAATATTTGTTCTAACTTTTGTAAAGCTACATTTTTCTCTTCAATAGTGGCATCAGGTGTCTGATTAATTTGAGCTAATTTATTATTATACTGTTGATTGATGTCATTTATCGCTTCAGGTTTTTTAACAACATGTGCTTGTATTTGATTAATATTATGATCACCATTTTGTTGTGCTTGATCGACTTGCGCATTTGTATCAGCTTGGTTTACTTGTTCAATAGCTTGGTTAAGTGCTTGATTCACTTGTGTAATGGCTGCCTCTTTTTCTTCAGTAGTTGCATCAGGTGTTTGATTTATATTTTGTTTTTTAGCTGTAGCATTATTATTCAATATGCCAATTGCTTCTTGCTTTTTCGTTACGTTTGGTTGTACATTACCGATATCATTAAGCGCAGTATTTTTAATTTCTTCTACCATTGGTGTTGTATTAACAGTATTAATATCATTAATAGCGCGATTCAATAATTGATTCACTCTACCAACTGCCTCTTGTTTTTCTTCTCTAGTTGCACCAGGTGTTGCGTTAATATTTGTAATCGCTTCATTCGCTTTATTAGTAACTGCATTTCTAGCATCCGTTTTAACTTGTGTTGAAGGTTGAACATTACCAATCTCATGCAATCCATTATTTTTCGCATCTGCTACTTGTTGATTGGTATCAGCGTTATCTATATTTTGTATAGCCGTGTTTAATGCCTGATCTAATATAAGTTGAGCTGCTTGTTGTTCTTCTACAGTTGCTTCGTTGTTATTAAAGATAATATTATGTTGTTCTTGGGCTTTTTGATTTAATGCATTTTTAGCGTTTGATTTAACGATAGTTGCAGGTGTAATAGCTTGTATTTGATTTAATGCATTATTCTTAACCATATCAACATCGTTATTAGTATTAGCCTTTAATATATTATCATTTGCTGTCGTAACCGTTTGATTCACTAACTGAATAGCAGCTTCTCGTTCCTCTAAAGTCGCTTCATGATTGGCATTTATATCTGCAATCTTTTGTTGAGCATTATTAGCGATCGCCTCTCTTGCTGCTTGCTTAACAACTGGTATAGGTGAAATATCTAAGATAGCATCTAATCCTCTATCTTTAGCATGATCGACATCACTATTTGATATGCCTTGATTTATATTTTGAATCGCTTGTTCAGAAGCCTGATTAAGTTCATTCAGTGCAGTATTTCTTTCTTCTTGTGTTGCTTCATGGTTTTCATCAATTTGCTCACGTTGTTTGGCCGCTGCTCGATTGATCGCTGTAATTGCGTTTGCACGATACGTATTTTCTGGTACATCAGAATTAATATCGCTCACACCATTATTTTTAGCTTCGTTTACAGCATTATTTGTATGTGCTTGATTAATATTGTTCAGTGCAGTTGTAACATGATTATCAACTTGTGCATTAGCAGCTTCTTTTTCTTCTTGTGTTGCAATACGGTCTTGTTGAATTTTTTGTTTTTGCTCATTTGCTTTTTCATTTATAGTTTGTCTTGCATTAGGTTTAATAACAGGAACAATATTAACTTGTTCAATTTTATTGATGCCCGCTTCTTTCTCTCTTGTGACACCATCGTCCGTAGTTTGATCATCTATATGATTTAATGCTTCGTTTTTCAAATTAGTAATTTGACCTCTATAAGCGTCATTTTCATCATCTGTTAAATCTTTAACATTATCTACTTCATCCGATCTATCATCTGCTTTTTGACCAAGTTCACGTGCGGCGTCTACACGAGAAATAAGTGTGTGTTGCATTTGCTGTAATAATTGATCAGTTGTAGCTTGAGAAACTTGTTGATTTAAAGGCACATGGTTACGATCTTCATTTAATATCGTTTGCGCTTGTTGTTTTAGACGATTATATTCTTGATATGAAGCATAAGTATAATCTGATGGTACTACGCCCCAATTATATTGAGCTTGCAAATCATCTTTGTTCATGACAATATTCACTTGATATGGAACACCATTCACTATACTTTGTGGTGGCTCTCCATTCAAATAAGTTTGTGTATAAGTTTTAGATTTAATGGCATCTGAGAAAGTCACTTCTTTTGGGTTAGCTACGTTATTAACTCTTAAATTAAATGTTACATTTAATGTTTTATTGGCTAATAAGCTAGTAGGTTCTCCTTGAGTAGGTGTCGCAGAAGTGATTCCGTTACTTGTAAAAGTGAGCGTTCTAGTTCCTTGGTCATAGTTTTCTGTTAAACGATTCATCACATCATTAGGCCCGTTTCCATCAGGAAAACTCGTTGTTATAGAATTAGGAACATATTCAATGCCTTCTGGTAATTGCATAGAATATTCAAAAGCTCCTGGTAACATAGAAGCGCCAGACTTACCATTATTAGTAATTTGTGTTGTTACAGTAAAGTTAGTATTATTTTTCACATTATTTTCTTTATTTCTTCCACTTATATATAAATGTGATCCTGAACGGATACCGACATTATCGATAAAGTCATAATATCTATAGCCATCTTGGTTCTTTTCAAGTCTTCTTACATTTCCCATGATATCGTTATTAGGTATTAATTGAATTTTGATGTTCGATACATTATCAGGCACTTTAAATAAACGAAGCATATCTCCAGCTTGTATATCACCGTTTCCAATGACAGTGTCGGTATTCGCATCTTTAATTACTAAGTTTGTACCACCTTTACCGTTACCTGCAGCCATAGTATTAAAATCAAAAATAATTTCTGAATTAGGATTTACAGTTACATCTTTTTCAATACCATTGAAATCACCATGATTATTTGGATCATTACCTTCTACTCTACCTAATGCAAGGACAGTACCTTGTGCTTGTTTATTATTTCTATCACCCGGATGGAATACTTGTGTTCTTTCTAAAACGGCATTAAGCACCCCTACTTTACCACCATTAATCAAATTAAATCCCGGTAAGCTATTTAATACAATCACTTGTGGGTTATTTCGATTATCACTAGGTTTAACGCCTACATCCTCAAAAGTAAAACGGTAATTTAATGTATTATTTCCAGTATTATTAATATTTGGATCTATCGTTGCATCATCTCTAGAATATTCCCCATTGGTACTTTGAGGTGTCCCATTTCCATTTTGTGGACCGGTACCACCAGCAACTGTAGGTGTGTTATTTACATCACGACGTTGTCTTTTCTTAGGTTTAGTTGCGGGTTCTATTACCGCATTCATGTATTGAATTTTTCCTTCAGCCTGTTGCTTAGGTTTAACTGACATATGTTCAGATGCAGGTTTTACATGGTTTACTGTCGTATTATTATCAATCGGAGTCTTACTTTCAATCGTCGTATTCAATTCATTATTCGGTGATTGTGTCTCTTGGATAACTGTATTGTCTGTAGTTTCAATTGTTTCTATTTGAGTCTGTTGATTATTTGTATTTACAGAATCATTATTGGAATTAGCTTGGTTTGAAACATCAGAAACCCCCACTTCGGAAAGTGTTTCTTGATTATTATTGAGTTCTCTATTGTTATCCAATTGTCCATTACTAGTTGTTTCTTGTAGTTTTTGCACATCATTTACTGGTTGTGAGTTTATTTCATCTGCCTGTGCTATATGTGTAATTGGTGATGACAAAAAAGCTACAGTAGCAATTAACGTAGAAAATATACCAACTTTAAATTTTCTAATACTAAAGGTTTCTTTTCTAAATAAATTCATTAATTGTTCCTCCTTGTTGCACTTCTTGTTGTTTTTAATTAATGAACATTTTTCGTGTATGTATCTTAAATGAATTAAATCTCTATTTAAACCATTCGCTCAATTAATTAATAGTTATTTTGATTTTAACACCAATATTATTCTAAATCTAGTACAAAACATTAAAATAAAATAGTGTACGTTTTTATTCATAAATCGATGTATTTTAGAGATTTGAATATGTAAATATCTTTATACATAAAAAAGCTAGATTAAAGTGCTATTACTACATAGCATTTAATCTAGCTCAATTGATAAGTTCATTTTAAATATTATTAATTTCTAAACCTTCTGTACCCCACTCATTCATGCCGCCTTCTACATTAACAGCATGAATATTTGAGTCCTCTAAATATTGAACGACTCTAGCACTTCTAGCACCTGCAGCACAAATAATATAATAAGTTTGATTTGAATCAAATTCATTTAAATGGTCAGGAATTTCATTCATTGGAATTGTTTTCGCACCGGGAATGATACCCATAGCTGTTTCATCATTATTTCGTACGTCTACAATATTAATTGGATTTGAGTCCAATATTTTCTCTTTTAATTGATCTATTGTAATTGATTCCATTTTTTAAAACTCCTTTAAAATGATTTATTTAGCAACGATATTAACAAGTTTTTGCGGTACAGCAATTACTTTTTTAATCTCTTTACCTTCAATACTCATTTTAACATTTTCATTTGCTAATGCTAAATCTTGCATTTCCTCTTTAGATAAATCTTTTGGTATTTCAATCTTAGCTCTTAATTTACCATTAACTTGAACAACGATTTCAACTTCATCATCAACTAATAATGATTCATTATAAGTTGGCCATGGTTGGTACGTAATGGTATCTGAATGACCTAATCTTTCCCATAATTCTTCGCCAATATGAGGGGCAATTGGTGCTAACATTGTTACAAAGCCTTCAATATATGGTTTATATATTTCATCCGCTTTATAGCAATCATTGATAAAGACCATCAATTGACTAATCGCTGTATTGAAGCCTAGTGTATCAAAATCTTCAGTTACCTTTTTAACAGTTTGGTTATAAGTTTTATCTAATGATTTATTATTAGAATCTACTATCTTATCTGATAATGAGCCATCTTCTTTTACAATTAATCGCCATACTCGATCTAAGAAACGACGTGAGCCATCAAGACCTTTATCACTCCATGCAATGGCAGCATCTAAAGGTCCCATAAACATTTCGTATAAACGAAGTGTATCAGCGCCATGTGAATTAACAATGTCATCTGGATTGATTACATTTCCTTTAGATTTACTCATTTTTTCATTTCCTTCACCTAAAATCATACCTTGATTGTATAATTTTTGGAAAGGTTCTTTAGTTGGGACTACACCTAAATCATAAAGCACTTTATGCCAGAAACGTGCATACAATAAGTGAAGTACAGCATGTTCGACACCGCCAATATATAAATCTACTGGTAACCAATGTTTTAATTTTTCTGGATCTGCAATCATTTTATCGTTATCAGGATCGATGTATCTTAGGTAATACCAACAACTACCTGCCCATTGCGGCATCGTATTTGTTTCACGACGACCTTTCATACCAGTCTTCTCATCTGTGACATTAACAAAATCATCAATGTTAGCAAGTGGTGACTCACCAGTACCTGATGGTTTAATTTCATCTGTTTCAGGTAGTAGTAAAGGTAATTCTGACTCAGGTACAGTTGACATTGATCCATCTTCCCAATGAATAATTGGAATTGGTTCTCCCCAATAACGTTGTCTACTGAACAACCAATCACGTAATTTATAATTAACTTTTTTCTCACCAGCTTGATTCGCTTCTAATAACTCAATCGCTTTTGTAATGGCTTCTTCATTATATAAACCATTTAATTCGCCTGAATTCACATGTGGACCGTTACCAGTATATGCTTCTTTTTGTACGTCTCCACCTTCAATGACTTCAATTATAGGAAGATCAAACTTTTCTGCAAACTCATGATCACGTTCATCGTGTCCTGGTACTGCCATAACTGCTCCAGTACCATAAGTTGAAAGCACATAATCAGCAATCCATATTGGAAGTTGCTCACCTGAAACAGGATTGATTGCATAAGCACCTGTGAAGACACCTGTCTTACCTTTAGCTAAATCTGTTCGTTCCAAGTCAGATTTTTTTGATGCTTCAGTTTGATAAGCTTTTACTTCTTCTAATTTTTCATCACTTGTAATTTGATTTACCAATGCATGTTCTGGGCTTAATACTAAGAATGATGTACCAAAAATCGTATCAGGTCTTGTTGTGAAGACTTCTACTTTTTCATCATAATCTTTGATATTAAAAGAAACTCTAGCCCCTTCTGATCGACCAATCCAATTACGTTGCATATCTTTAATAGATTCAGGCCAATCTAATTCCTCTAAATCTTCGAGTAAACGATCTGCATATTCAGTAATTTTAAGTACCCATTGTTTCATTGGCTTTCTATATACTGGATGACCACCACGTTCTGAAACGCCGTCAACAACTTCTTCATTTGATAATACTGTACCTAATGCTGGGCACCAGTTGACTGCTACTTCATCTACATATGCTAATCCTTTATTATAGAGTTGAATAAAAATCCATTGTGTCCATTTATAATAGTTAGGATCTGTTGTATTTACTTCTCTATCCCAATCATAACTAAACCCTAATTCTTGAATTTGACGTTTGAATGTTTGAATATTTTTTTGAGTAAATTCACGAGGATCGTTCCCAGTATCTAAAGCATATTGCTCTGCAGGTAAACCAAATGCATCCCATCCCATTGGATGTAGCACATTGTAACCTTGCATACGTTTATATCGTGAAATGATATCTGTCGCAGTATAACCTTCTGGATGACCTACATGTAGACCCGCACCTGAAGGATATGGAAACATATCTAATGCGTAAAATTTCTTTTGACCTAAATTATCTTGTGTCTTAAATGTTTTGTTGTCTTCCCAATACTTTTGCCACTTTTTCTCGATTTCGTTATGATTGTAATTCAATACGTTTCCTCCTATTCAATAAAAAGACACCCCTCACTAGTGATTAAGGGACGACCATAGCCGCGTTACCACCCTTTTTCGCATTTTCTGCGCACTTCATTCAATAGTAAGAGATGTCATCATTAAATTCGTTATATGTTTGATAATGTTATTTATAGTCCTTAACACTAGTTCTCACCATACTAGTTCTCTGTAGAAAAGCGTCTAATAACACGTTATTACAAATTAATAGTATTTGATTATGCGTATGATTGCAAGAGGTTAATAACAATTTTTCATTATTCTAATTTGTTTGATGGTTTAAATATTTTTTAGCCGCCTTACTTTTCGCAAAAAGGCTTAAAATGATAATAGCTACGCCTAATAATATAATCATGGTTAAAAACATCATTCGCATATTAAATAAATCTACAAGTAAACCTCCAAACAATGGGCCTAAAGCTTTCCCAACAGTTGATGCTGAATTAACAATACCTTGATATTGCCCAACTTTTCCTTTAGGCGCTAACTGATTTGCTATGGTAGGTACTGCTGGCCAAACAAACATTTCACCAAATGTTAATATCACCATACCGATAACAAACATTGAAAATTGATGTGCAAAACTAGTTACTAAAAACGAGCTCATAAATATTAAAATTCCTACAAATATTTGCTTTTTCAAGTCACCTTTTAAAAGTATAATAACAGGTCTGATTAAAGGTTGCGCTACTAAAATCATAATACCATTAATGGTCCATAATACACTGTATTGAGACATTGATATATGAATAGATTGTGTAAATGAAGCAATTGTTGTTTCCCACTGTATATAGCCAATCCAACAAATAGCGAATACGACACAAACTAATAATAAAGAGATAAATCTACTGATATTCTCTTGATTATTTAAATCGATATTATCTTGTCTTTTAACTTTAGCATTAATTTCTAAATTAAATTGTGAGATAGCTACTATGGCGAAAAGTACATACATAACTAGATTAGCTATAAATATATAATTAAAACTTAATTCTGCAACAAACCCACCTAATGCCGCACCTAATGCAACGCCAATATTTTGTGCTAAATAGATAGCATTAAACGTTTGTCTTCCTCCATTCGGCCATACTGCTCCAGCCATTGCATAAATAGCGGGGATGATCATACCCCCACCAAATCCTAGTAATACAAGCCAAACAGCATACCAAGGCCAACCGTGAAATATATTTAATAATGTGGTACTAATTAAACAAGTAAATGTTCCGATAAGTATGGTTTTATAACCACCAAGTTTATCGAATAATACACCGCCAAGTAAATTGCCTACAACCATACCTAAAGAATTAATTAATAAAACAATACCAGCAATTGTTAAACTCTTATTAAGTTCTTCTTTCATGTAAATCGTATTTAATGGCCACAAAAAGCTGGCGCCCGTAATATTTAAAGCCATACCTATTACAAGCCACCACACTGATTTTGGTATATTCATTTCTTGAGGTCTCCTCTTTATATTTTTCTCAATCTATAATAGACACTATAACATTAAAGTATGTTAAAATCTTTATTTAGATACAAAACAGAAAGGAAAATGTCTTATGGGTAATTTCTTCCCGTATGCTTTTGAAGATAAAAGATATCACACTTGGAATTATCATTTAAAAAATAAATTCGGTCGTAAAATATTTAAAGTTGCTTTAGATGGTGGTTTCGACTGTCCAAATAGAGATGGTACTGTAGCTCATGGTGGTTGTACGTTCTGTTCAGCTGCTGGCAGTGGTGATTTTGCAGGGAATCGTGCTGATCCTATTGAAGTACAGTTCCAACAGATTAAAGAAAGAATGCATGAAAAATGGAGTGAAGGTCAATATATTGCTTACTTTCAAGCCTTTACAAATACACATGCACCTGTAGAAGTACTAAAAGAAAAATATGAACCCGTCTTGAAAGAAGAGGGTGTTGTAGGTTTATCAATAGCTACACGTCCTGATTGCTTACCTGACGATGTCGTTGAATATTTAGCAGAATTAAATCAAAGAACATATCTATGGGTAGAACTCGGATTACAAACTGTGCATCAAACTACTTCGGATTTAATTAATCGTGCACATGATATGCAAACATATTATGAAGGTGTCGCTAAATTACGTAAACATAATATTAACGTTTGCACACATATCATTAATGGATTACCAGGTGAAGATTATAATATGATGATGGAAACTGCACGCGAAGTTGCACAAATGGATGTCCAAGGTATTAAAATTCATTTATTACATCTATTGAAGGGTACGCCAATGGTGAAACAATATGAAAAAGGCATGTTAGAGTTCATGTCACAAGAGGATTATACTAATCTCGTATGTGATCAACTTGAAATTCTTCCACCTGAAATGATAATTCATCGTATTACAGGCGACGGTCCAATTGATTTGATGGTTGGTCCTATGTGGAGTGTTAATAAATGGGAAGTACTAAATGAGATAGATAACGAATTAGCACGTCGTGATTCATATCAAGGTAAAAAGTTTGAGCATAAGGTGAAATCATGAAACTTGAACGTATACTCCCCTTTTCAAAGAGTTTAATTCAAAGTCATATTACTGTTTCTAGTATCGTAATCGACGCCACATGTGGTAATGGAAACGATACTTTATACTTAGCACAACATGTACCTAATGGTTTTGTATATGGTTTTGATATTCAACAATTGGCTATCGACAATACTAAAATGAAAGTATCTACCTATTCAAATGTAAAACTGATTAAAGATGGTCATGAAAATGTAAAACAATATATTAGTGAGGATCATATTGGCAAAGTTGATGCTGCTATATTTAATCTCGGTTATTTACCTAAAGGCGATAAATCTATCGTGACTACACCTCAAACTACCATTAGCGCAATCCAAAATATTTTTGATATATTGAATGAAGAAGGTATCATTATATTAGTAATTTATCATGGTCATGACGAAGGTAAAATTGAACGAGATGCATTAATGGATTATTTAACGCAATTAGATCAAAATCAGGCACATGTACTACAATATCAGTTTATTAATCAAAAAAATAATGCACCATTCATTTGTGCTATCGAAAAAAGAGATTAGATTTATTAATACCAAAAAGAAGGGACCAATTAAGGCCCCTTCTTTTTTGATATTAAACAGCTAAAATTGATTTTAAGCTTGTCTGCATAGGTTCTGATTTAGATGTAATTGTTTCACCAATAAAATCTAGTAAACCAGCTTTTTGTTTTGCTAATTTTTCATTAAAATGAATAATTACCGTACGTTCATCATCTTGCGGACGCTCTTTGTATATCCACTCTAAATTAACTAAATTATTGTAAGTTCTTGTTCGTTTATACGGCTTAATTTCAACAAACTCGTCCATCTCTTTTAAAGTCATTGAACCTTTTTCCCATAGGTTTAATAAAATTAAAATTTCTTCTTTAGACATATCATATTCTTTTTGGATTGTTTCAAAAATAGAATTAACATCGGCTAACAACTTGTCTAACTGTAAAATACCATAAACTCTTTCATTTTCATTTTGATTCATAGTTAACATCTCCCAAATAACAAGTTAAATTTATCATTTTCTAAAATAACCGACTCCCAAATTTCTACCATCGGTTAATTGAAAAATTGTCAATATTGCTTGTCCATATTAACAGAACATTTGATAAATGAAATGCTTAGTTAAGACTTGTGTATTTTACTATAAATGTGACATATAAAAATATAATTTTACAAAATGGTTCAATCTCAATACACAAAGCCTTATTACATATTAAAATTATATTTTTAATCCAAACAAAATATATCAATATTACATTAAAATTGCAACTATAAATTAAAAAAGTTTTTACGTATTTATCTCCACTAACCTTATAAAAAAGTTTTATCGTTTTATACTACATTTTCACAAGAAAACCAGGCTGTTTAAACAACCTGGTTCAAATCAAATATCTTCTATTTCATCTTCTTCAACAATAAATCCCATAGTATTCACGCTATTATTAAGAAACGTTAATACATAACGCATCACTTGATCTCGCTCTGGTTCGTTATGTATCTCATGATATAAACCATTCCATACTTTATAATATAACTCATTCGTTACTAATTTATCTTTAAACGTTTCAGTCGCATTGATTTCTGAAATGATATCTTCACTACCTGTCATAATTAAAGTTGGTAACGGCTTAATATCCTTGATATGCTCCATTGTCTCTTTCATCATTTCATTAATAAGGTTATACCAATGATATGTCACTTTCTTCAACATTAATCCATCATTTACTGTATCTTCAATTACTTCTTCATTACGTGTTAGGTCTTGAGCAGTGATACCAATTTTAAAGCGAGCATCTTTAGATACTTTACCAACATTAGAAAGTAATTTATTCTTTCTATCTTTACCAGATTGTTTAAATTCTAATAGTGGTGAAATAAGCATTAAACCTTCTACAGGTAATTCTACTCGCTCTAATAAGTTAATTAAAATTAAACCACCTAAACCTACACCTAGTACAAACGTTGGAATCTTATACTCGTTAGCAATTTTAATCCATTCTAATATATTCTCATGATATTCATTAAAATCTTCAATTTGACCTTTATTAGCTCTAGAAGTTTGGCCCTGTCCAGGTAAATCACCCATAATGACATGATAACCATTTCTTCTTAACATCGTAATAACATATGCATAACGACCAGTATGTTCTAATATATTATGAGCAATGACAACAACGCCTTTTGCGTCATTTTCAGTTTCCCACTTCCACATTCTTAAATTGCCCCTTTTTCAATAATCTTCAATAGCATAATTATAGCAAAACAATACAATTAATTGCCATTTTAATCTATTAACTTAAACGCTTAGTATTTTCCTATCTTCAATCGTGTAATTTTACTAAAAACATTATTAAATTCTTTATGTAAACGCTTTCTTGAAAATATGTTTCATGATACACTATTTTAAAAGTACCAATGATATTTGGTTATGGAGGTATGTACGATGGGAGTTTTCAAAAATGTATTTATAGCTTTGTCTAATAATAGTTATTTAAATAATGCTGCAAAACAAGTGGGTCCAAGACTTGGAGCCAACAAAGTAGTAGCCGGTAACACAATTCCACAATTGATAGAAACAATTGAATATTTAAACGAAAACAAAATTTCAGTTACCGTAGATAACTTAGGGGAATTTGTGACGACAGAGCAAGAAAGTCAACAAGCTAAACAAGAAATACTAGAAATTATGGAAGCCATAAACCAATACCAAGTTGATGCGCATATGTCAGTTAAATTAAGTTTATTAGGTAGTGAGTTTGACTTAGAACTTGCATATCAAAATTTGAGAGAGATTTTACTTAAAGCTAATGAATATGGCAATATGCATATCAATATAGATACCGAAAAGTATGATAGCTTACAACAAATTATTGAAGTGTTAGATCGATTAAAGGGAGAATTCAAGAATGTGGGAACAGTGATTCAAGCATATCTATATGATGCTGAAAAACTGATTGATAAATACCCTGAATTACGTTTAAGACTCGTTAAAGGTGCATATAAAGAGGATGCCTCTATTGCGTACCAAACTAAAGAAGAGATTGACGCAAATTATATTAAAATAATTGAAAAAAGACTATTAAATGCACGTAATTTTACTTCAATTGCAACGCATGATCATAATATTATTAACCATGTGAAACAATTCATGAAAGAAAATCATATCGAAAAAGACCAAATGGAGTTCCAAATGCTATATGGTTTCCGTTCAGAATTAGCGCAATCTATTGCTAATGAGGGCTATCATTTCACAGTATATGTTCCTTATGGAGATGACTGGTTTGCATACTTTATGAGAAGATTAGCAGAACGCCCACAAAATTTATCTTTAGCAGTAAAAGAATTTGCCACACCAGAAACATTGAAAAAAGTCGGTATTTTCTCAGCTATTGGTATAAGTGTTGTTTCTCTTGTAGGGTTATCTACGAAGTACTTACGTAAATAAATTTAGCATCAAAAACTGCCCACAAAATATTAATTTTGTGGGCAGTCTATCAGTTTAGAACATAAATATATTTCAAGTTATATTCATATTTAGGCAGTAGTTGACTGTAAAGTCATTCTATTTCTTTAGAAATTAGTATTTCTTATGCATGAGTTTCACTCTTGTATTCCTATTTTAAAGTACACATTAGCTGTAGCTAATGCGTAAGAACCACTACATAATAAATGATTAGTGGTTCTTTATTATTTCTGTCCCACTTCCTTTATTTAAAATTGTTTCATTAAATTAGCCATTTCAATGGCACTTACTGCTGCTTCAGAACCTTTATTACCTGCTTTAGTTCCTGCACGTTCAACTGCTTGCTCGATACTTTCCGTAGTTAAGATACCGAAGATAACAGGAACATCTGTAGATTCATTAGCTTTGGATACGCCTTTTGCAACTTCATTACATACATAATCATAATGAGATGTAGCCCCTCTTATGACACATCCTAAAGTAACTACTGCATCATATTTACCTGTTTGAGCTAACTTTCTAGCTACCATAGGAATTTCAAAAGCACCAGGTACATAAGCAACATCAATATTGTTTTCGTCAACATCGTGACGAATAAAAGTATCCTTAGCACCCTCTAACAAACGTCCAGTAATAAAATCATTAAATCTACTAACTACAATAGCAACTTTTAAATCTTTACCAACTAATTTTCCTTCAAAATTCATTTTATTATCCTCCTAAATTAAATGTCCCATTTTTTCTTTTTTGGTTGTCATATAGTCATGATTATATTGTGTTTCAGGTACAATCACTTCTATACGTTGTTGGATATTAATACCATATTCTTTTAATCCTTCAAATTTCTTCGGATTATTACTTAATAAGTTAACCTTTTCAATAGCAAAATATTTAAGAATTTGTGCAGCGATATTATAATCTCGTAAATCTTCATCGAATCCTAACGCTAAATTTGCTGTAACGGTATCATAACCTTTTTCAATTAATTCATAGGCACGTAATTTATTCATGAGTCCTATGCCACGCCCTTCTTGAGGTAAATAGATAATCATTCCACGGTGTTGTTCTATATAATTCATCGAAGCTTCTAATTGAGCACCACAATCACATCGTTGGCTATGGAAAATATCACCCGTAAGGCATGCAGAATGGATTCGTACATTTTCATGTGATCTAATATCACCTTTAGTTATAACGACGATTTCTTCTTCACTATAATCAGTTGTAAAACCATACATATCAAATGTACCAAAGTCTGTTGGCATTTTTACTTTTGCATTGAGTTTTACATGTGATTCGTTAACTTGACGATATTCTATTAAACTTTCAATCGTAATCATAACTAATTGATGTTTATCTTTGAATGCTTGGAGATCTTCACCTTTAGCCATAGACCCATCATCATTCATAATTTCACAAATCACACCTGCTGGTTTAGCACCTGTTAATTTAGCAAGATCTATTGCCGCTTCGGTATGACCATTTCTTTCTAACACACCATTATCTTTAGCAATTAAAGGAAATAAATGGCCTGGTCGGTTAAAATCTGAAGCTTTCGCATGTTCATCAATCAGTGCTCTAGCAGTTAGTGTTCTCTCGTTCGCACTGATACCGGTTGTTGTATTCTTATGATCGATACTTACAGTAAAATTAGTGCCAAACACATCTGAGTTATTTGATTCCATTGGATGGAGATCTAGTTGTTCACTAATGCTTGAACTGATAGGTGTACAAATTAACCCACGACCTTTTTTAGCCATGAAATTAATCGTATCGTCTTTCATCCATTCAGTTATTGCTATTAGGTCTCCTTCATTTTCTCTATCTTCATCATCAACTACAATAATACTTTCACCTTGTTTTAAAGCATCTAAGGCTAATTCAATACTGTCGAATTTCATGTTTATTGCCTCCCCTAAAAACCAAATGCTTTTAGTTTTTCTTCTGTTAAACTTGATTGATTTTGATTTAAGATATTTTCAACATATTTGAATAACACATCTGATTCTAGATGTACGTTATCGCCCACTTTTTTACTTGATAAGATTGTGGAACGTCTTGTTTCAGGAATCAAATGAATATCAAAAGCATCCGAATGAAGATCGAAAATCGTCAAACTTGTACCATCTACCGTTATCGATCCTTGCTTAACCATTTGATTAAGTAGTGTTTTGGATGCTTTTATTTGGATAATCATTGAATTGGCAGATTCATTAATTTTAGATATTGTTCCTAAATCATCAACATGACCTAACACAAAATGACCGCCAAACCTGCCGTTACCACTCATTGCTCTTTCTAAATTAACTTTCGTATGGCGTTGTACATCTGAGAGGTAGGTTTTATTTTCTGTGCCTTTAATGACTTGCACTGAAAATGTTTGGTCATCGAAATCAATGACAGTTAAACACGCACCATTTACACTAATTGAATCACCAATATGCATATCTTCTAATATTTTTTCAGCAGTAATTACTAATGTTCGAACTGAATTTTGATTACGAACTTCTTGCACCGTTCCTATTTCTTCAATGATGCCTGTAAACATTTGCAATCACTTCTTTCTCAAAACTAATTTAATATTTTGTTGAATTAACGTGGAATTAACAATTTCAAATTGAGTTGTATCTGGTAAAGACACTATCTGGTCAGTTTGGAAAAATTGATACTTACCAGAACCACCTATTATTTTCGGGGCAAAATAAAGTACAAGGTGATCTAAGTGATCAGATTGGAGAAATTCTGAAGTAATTTCGGGACCTGCTTCGACTAACAGTTTCCCGATACCTTTTTGATATAAATCTTTCAAAATAGATTTAATATCGCATTGTTCCATATAAATAATAGTTACATTACTATTGTCTACTTTTAAATTTTTATTTTCTGTATAAATCCAAATAGGAGATGCATAATCATGGAATAGTTGTTGATTAAAGTCTAATTTACCACTCTTACTAAGTATGACTCGAATTGGATGTTTCCCATCAGCTATCCTTGTCGTGTATAATGGATCGTCAGCTTCTACTGTTTTACGTCCAGTCAATACTGCATCGTGACTATGACGTAATTGATAGACGTCTTTTTTTACTTCTTTATTAGTAATCCACTTACTCTCGCCATCATCGGTAGCTTGTTTGCCATCTAAACTAGCTGAAACTTTAACCGTTAATTCGGGAATACCATTTCTTTTTGCAGTGAAGAAATCTTGATAAAGTTGCGCTGCAACGGCATTATATTGAAATTCAACTTCGATGCCTGCATTTTTCAAAATGTCATCGCCTTTTGAAATAAGGGTAGTATCTTTAACAGCATAGATGACTTTGTGAATACCAGCTTCAATGATTTTATCTACACATGGTGGTGTTGAACCATGGTGTGTACATGGTTCTAATGATACATAAATGGTAGCACCATTGGCTTCTGATTGTGCCATGTCTAAAGCTTGAACTTCAGCATGTTTATCACCTTTTCGTAAGTGTGCACCAATACCAACTATTCTTCCGTCTTTGACAACAACTGAACCCACTGGAGGATTAACACCTGTTTGTCCATCAACCATTTGTGCAAGTTGTATAGCATAATTCATAAATTTACTCAAAATATCACCTCTAAAATTAAAAAGCCTTACACCAATGAAATTGTATATTTCAAGGCATAAGGCGAATCATATATCTTCAAATAAGCATATTTATATCTAAAAATATAAACATACTTATTAATACACATACTTATACAAATATATGTTAATGTCGATAAACGTCATTCTTTCTCCCATCCAGACTTTAACTGTCGGCTCTAGAATTTCACTAGATCAGCCACTAACAAATGTTAGCAGGTCGCAGGCTCATATCACTGCCGGTTGGGAATTCCACCCTGCCCCGAAAGAATTTTATATGAAATTGTTAAAGGTTAATTGAGTATTGTAGTCTAATTTACTACAATTCAAATCATACTACACCTTTTTCAAAAATACAATTACTATACATTGTACTTAATTAAAGTAATACTTTTAAATTAAATCATCGGATTTTGTTTATCTTTTAAATAAAATATAGATTTAAAATACGCCTAGATATAATTACTTAACGCTTTTAGCTTTCTTCTTTGATATTTTCAAAGTCTTGTTGCGTGTCATATAATCTATCCACCGCATTAGCCACTTGGTTAACAATCATTTTAACACCGTTTCTAAGTTTATTGACGCCATTTGTCATTTGTCCAATCGCTATCACATTAGTTAAAGTACCAAACCTCGGACTAATAACTTGGTTCGTTTCAGGAATAATTTGTATACCGCCTAAAGGATGTGATTGTACAATTTGCCTATTTTCTAAATTAAGAATTAATTGGTCATCTTCATCTAACTCAGATAAATGATTTTTAGATCCAGTTGCATTAATGACTACATTAAAATCTTCAATGTCATTCTCATTTTCATATTGTAAATGGAATAATCCGTCCTCATGATAAACATTTTTTAAATTTTTACGGATAATCAATGCCTCTTGTTCTAATAATTCAATAAGTAATTTCGCAGTTCTAGGAGGCATTGGATTAGAATTAAGTTGAATTATTTTAGTATATTTCTTTTGGAATTGTTGTTGATCTTCAAAGCTAAAGCTATTCCATATCCAATTTAAATTTTCCTTTAAATATTCAATTATACTTTGGAATATTCCCATTTCCATTTCATGTTCTAAATCAAATTTTAAATCATTAATATGATTACCAGTTCTTCTATTGATAAGTTTTTCAAAATCTATACCGTAGTCGCTACATTCTTTTAAAAATAAATCTACTGCAACATCTAAAGGTACATTCCCATAATTTTGTGCCTGTAAATCATTAAATTTTTGTTTTGTTAAATGTGTAAATTCTATATCTACCATTTGACCTCTTACACTTGGTAAATTGGCTGATCGACTTGTCATTAAAATAGGTAATCTAGGGTGATGTGCAGTCACATATCGAATGACATCTAGACTAGCGAGACCAGTTCCAAGAATGGCAATTCTATCATCTTCATTTACATCATCTAATGAATTGTATGTAGGATAAGGTGTCGGTTTAAACCCTTTTATACCTTTTAAATGATATGGATCGTGATAGGCAAATGTACCAAATGTTAAGAATAAGTAATCGTATTCTCGCCATTCTTTCATATCATCTGAGGTACATACATAATATTTTAAATTCGTTTCATCCACTTTCGATGTTGTAAAAATCTCGTGTACTTTATGATTGATAATAGTAATATTTTCATATTGCTCATCGAATTTGGATAAGTATGATTTCATATAATGTCCAAATACAAAACGTGGTAAGTAAGTAGGATTATCGAAATCAAATACTTGTTGATGTTGATACCATTTCCAAAACTCTTCATCATCATCTAAATTTAAGCTCATCTTTTTAGATGGCATATTAATGAGTAATTCACTACTATCATTTTGAAATGGAACACCCTGTCCCATATTATTGCGGTCATCATACACATCTACTTTTAATTTTTCAAAATGGTCGTGTTTGACTAGTTGACGTAAAACACTCACACCTGCTGTGCCCATTCCTATTATAGCTACTCGCATGATTAAATCATCCTCTTTCTACAATCTATTTCCGTGATGAACTTTATAAGTGTAGTCATTTTTAAGTTCGCTCATTATCAAAAATTATATTTTCATATTTACTCATATATATCCTAATCTTGAACAATTTAATCCTTTAAAATTTGTGATAAAATCTTTCTTTGAGGTGATGAAATGAAATTAGTTTCGAAAATCATAGCACTCACTATTATAATGTTTTTATGGATAACACGTCATAATAAAGCTGAATAATAATAATGATGAATACAAAAATGCCTGCAACCGTTATTACCGTTGCAGGCATTTTTTAACATTAATTATTTCTTCAAATGGTCTTTATCATCTTTATAAACATATAATTTGAAGTATTTACCTTCCGTTTTCATATCTTTATAAAAATCCGCGATGATAGTGGCATTACTTTCAGCCCATTTAATGTCAGTTGCATATTGATGTTCACCAGAATTCTTAGGATTCCATCTCATACTGTATAGTGTATCTTGATCTTCATGTTTTAAGAAATGATTATGAATGAAATCAGCACCACCATAAATGGCTTTTTGAGGTGTGTCCCAACCATGTTTTTTAGCATATTCAGCACCTGTCTTAACAGGATCTTTGTCTAATGCACCTACACCATAAAAGTTGTAGTATTTCTTACCATCAATTTCTACACCTTTAGATAATTCACTCTTAGCAGCGCCAGTTTCTAATAACGCATGTGAAATTAAATACACTTCGTTAACATGTTTATCTTTCGCTGCTTTTGTAAAGTCATCCGTATGTTTCAGTAAAGTTGGTCGATCAACTAACATACGTTTAATTCTTTTTTCATCAATACCTTGATATTTAGATAAATCTAAAAATTGATATTTTTGTACGTCACTATCGATAAATTGACTACTATCCATAGCTGATTTTATTTCAGTTGATGATGCATCTCTCCACGCATCATTGTTTTTATTCGATACTTGTTGACTCGTATAGTTATCTATTTGTTTCTTTGCAGCTTTATCTAAAGTTACATCTAATTTCTCAATTTTCTGTTCTTCTTTTACATGTTTAAAGAAAATTTGGTCTGAAACCATTGAGAAAAAGATAATAGCACCAACTACAAAGATAATCAGCAATCCTAAAATTGCAACAATAGATCCCTTTTTGTGCTTCGTCATATTCACACCTCTTAGGTCAATGTTGTTATACTTTTGAATTGTATTACGATAATAAAGTTTAACATTATTAATTCTGATTCACAATTTAATATATACTTTGTTACAAATTCATAAATAAAAAGTAATAAAAATGAAACTTTTGAGATGAAAAAGATTTAGACAACAATATAGACACTATCTAAATAAAATGTTGCACGCATAAAAACATGCAATCTACATATGATAGTGTCAATACCATTTCTAAGTCTAAATTATTACTTTTATTTATTATGTTTTTTATATTCCATCATGATGAAACTAACAGCTTGTGATCTATTTTTATAAAAATATTGATTTAAATCAATTGTACCTTCAATTTCACCATCTCTATATTTCATTTCATTAGTAAAATTATTAATCATCACAAAATCTGAGCGATCTTTAATTCGATCTAAATCATCATTGCGTGCGAAAAAATGTTCTAAATTTAAGTGTGCGTAGTCCATACGTACCTCCTATCAAACTTTGCTCTATTTAAACAATAAGACAATGTAAATGTAAAAATTAAATACCTAGTTATTTTCTATGTTTACTATTTAACACCTATTTTTACAATTAAGCAAATGAAATTTTTTATTACATATTTTAAATTCATTTTATCCGGAAAAACACTTTATGTACATAAATAGGAGAAAACTTTGGAATTCAATAAAATTTATCAAGAGTACAACAAAATCATACATTATTTGTTAAAAAGATATCAAATCACTTATAATTATGACGAGTTTTATCAATTACTGTTAATCCAATTATGGCACTTAACTCATCATTATCAACCCTCACAATCTAGCAAACTATCCTCTTACCTATTTATTAGGTTAAACTATTACCTTATCGATATATTTCGCAAAGAAAACAAAAAAATACCTACTATCAATATCGATACACCTATCCACTCAAAAAATGAGCCCATACAGTTTTTAGATGAGGATGCATTACTTTTGCAAGACATTTATTATCTATTAAATAATCAAGAAAAACAATGGTTAGATTTAAAATTACTAGGATATAAACAATACGAAATCGCAAATATGATGCATCTTTCTATATCAACCATTAAGAAAATCAAAAAGATAACTCAATCCAAAATCATGCAGCATTTACAATACAACCTGGAAAAGGAATGACAACATGAATCAAATTACAACATCTCAATTATTATATATTCAAACAGGAATAGGTCCGAAAAGTGTTACGCAATGTCATTATCAACAATATGATATTTCACTTCCTATTACAATTAATCATACATTAATATTTCTATTAGAATTACATCAAAAATCATTACCGCTTCAAAAGAAACTCGCTAAACGATTACTTCAAATTAATAAAAAGATACCGCTTTTCATTAATGAGACGCTCATCTTATTCCCTCTTAAACATCATCGAGCTCCCATTCAAATTTACGTGAATGCATACTATATTATAGGAATACAATCACAAAGCGATGCAACACTCATACAGTTTTCTAATTCTAAATCTCTATTAGTAGACGAACCTTATACTTTTATATTAAAAAAATGGCAAGAAAGCTTACTTCTTTGCCATTTGATTACACATTCGTATTCTGCTTATTAAATTTATATTCTAATAGCTTTTTAGTAAAAAATGCAGTTACTTTCTTAATTAAGAACAGAGAAACGATCATCAATAGAATAGCCCCTACGATAATTAAAGTCACTGTCATTGTTGATAGAGTTACTTGTGGGTTAATAAAATAATTAACAGCTGTGAGACTTGTGATTAATCCAAATAGAAAGCCACCTAGTAATATCACATATGTAAAAACGATTCCCATCAATAATAATACAAGACTGAATGAACTAATCATTTTTTGTTGAAAGACATGTGTTCTTAAAAATTGATTTGAAAATTTGACAGGTTTATTTAAAACATCCGTGTCATGTTCATTCAATTGGTTCAATTCTTGATTAAGTTGATCTTTTTCTGTTTTATTTAAGAACCATAATTGCTTTTTTACTCTAGCACTAAATGTATTTTTATCCATAGCTAGAATTGCACCTCTACTCTAATTGGTTATTTATATATCATAGATGACTTTGAACCATCAATCAATTCAAAATTAAATTTATTAATAAGAAAAGCCAATCCATCGTACATTGTTATCTTAAAATAAAATTTGAAAACATGTACGGGCGATTGGCTACTTCAATATCTTATACTTCAGCTTCGATATCACTTTAATGATTGCTTATAAAATAGATAATCCTGAACTTTGAATATCTTTAGCAAAACCTTTAACAGTATCAATAGATAGTTCTTCTACATCTCTACCTAAATTATTATTGACCTTCTTAACAACATCCGCAGGACATGTAATGATATCTGCACCAATTTCATCAGCTTGAATTACATTAAATAATTCACGGCAACTAGCCCATAATAATTTAACGCCTTTTTTACTATGTGTAATTTCGACGGCTTCTTTCATTAATGGTAATGGATCTACACCAGTGTCGGCGATACGACCAGCGAATACAGATACATATGTTGGTACACCTTCTGTTACAGCTTCAGTAATTTCTTTAACTTGTTCAATCGTATAAACAGCAGTAACATTTAGTCTTACTTGTTTAGCTGATAAAGCTTTAATTAATGGAATGGTAGAAGTACCATCCGTTGTAACAATAGGAATTTTAACAAATACATTGTCACCATATTGTTTTAAGATTTCAGCTTCTTTTTCCATTGTTTCTAAATCATCTGCGAATACTTCAAATGAAATTGAAGCATCAGGAATTTCTCTCACTGCTTCTTCAGCAAATGCTTTATAATCTGTTACACCAGCTTTTGCCATTAAACTTGGATTAGTCGTAAATCCATCTACTTGTTTATTTTTGTATGCAGCTTTCATTTCTTCGATATCTGCACCATCAGCAAATACCTCTACATTTAATTGTCTCATTACGAATTCCTCCTTAACCGATAACATTGCTTAAACATCAATGGTCACATTATTTAAGTATGTAAGCTTGATTATTTAACTTAACATCATTAATGATTTATAAATAATTTATAACATGCTTTTGAAATGTAAGCGAATTATTTGCCTATATCATAGGATTTCATATTTCACCATATTTTTTATATTAATTTATACTATTCTCATATCCTAAAAAATGGTAGTATATTGTAATGATAACCATCTAGGAGGATGCGCATGTCAAAATCTAAAATTTACTTTTATATTACATTACTACTATTAGCGATAAGCTTTTTCTTTAATACAAACAACCCATTTCTGAATAGTGTTTTAGGTTCATTCGTTAAATTGGTCATCGCATGTAGTGTGATCAATGTCATTATTTTGATTGCTTCTGTGATATTTGCAGATAAATCTATCAAACACGCGCGTGAAAAACAAGATTGGATAAGAATTGGTAGTAAGTTATTGCCTATTCTTATTTTCATTGTGATTATCATTCATATTTTATCTTCATTACATACATATGGTTTCCTTTTTTAAAGTATTTATGTAATGTGGACGTATACAAATCAACCTTTTCCATGAGAATTGGTTGATTTAGTTTTATATATGAAATCCAATCATTCTAGATATAGAATTATATATTTTGTGACTGACCAAATTGAAGGGATTAAAAAAATGCAATATTTATTTATTTTTATTGGTGGCGCCTTTGGTGCATTAATGAGATATCTGTTTTCTTTCTTTAATCATGGACATGACATACCTATAGGCACATTAAGTGTCAATTTAATAGGTGGCTTTTTTATGGGTTTTTTGTCGGCTTTAACTATTAAGTTATTTAACAATAATCCTTTATTAAAAAAAGCTGTCACTACTGGATTCATGGGAGCATTGACTACTTTTTCTACATTTCAATTCGAACTCGTTCAAATGTTTAATCAGCAACAATGGGCGTTATTAATCTTTTATGATTTGATTAGTTACATCCTATGTATCCTTTTATGTTTATTAGGCAAGAAATTAGGTGAGCAGATATGATAATGACAATGGTATTAGTTATGCTGGGCGGCGGTATTGGTGCGATGAGTCGTGCGTTGATATCAAATTACTTCAATCACTTTAATACCAGATTACCTGTTGGCACTTTGATAGTTAATATTGTTGGATGTATGTTAATTGGTGCCATATCAGGCTTATCACTTCACATCAAATGGATGAATCCATTCTTCATCACAGGTATTTTAGGCGGGTTAACAACATTTTCAACCTTATCTAATGAACTTGTAGGCATGGTATCACCTCAATTTAAGCCTATACCTTTTATTATTTATACGCTCTTGCAATTTGTTGGTGCCTTTGCAAGTTGCTATTTTGCATATCATTTATTTCAATAACTAATGATATTCATTAAAACCACGTCCCCTGTTCGATTGAGGACGTGGTTTTGTCATATTATTTCCCATTAAATTCTGAAGGGTCTGGCCCAATTCTTTTATTTTGATTTAGGTCATCTAATTTTTTCATTTGGTCATCATTTAATTCAAAATCTAATATATTTAGATTTTCGTCAATACGGTGAGGTGTTACTGATTTAGGAATTGTGACTACTTGATGTTGATAGTTCCATCTAATAATCACTTGTGCTGGCGTTTGCCCAACTTCTTGTGCTACTTGATTAACTACTTCATCATCTAATATTTGCGCGTTCATTAATGGTGACCAAGATTCCATCACAATATTTTGAACATCTAAATATTGTCTCAACTCTTTTTGAGTTAAGTATGGATGGAACTCAACTTGGTTAATTACAGGCTTAATAGATACTTGAGCTAGTAACGCTTCAAAATGATCTACATTAAAGTTACTCACTCCAATATTTTTAACACGCTCTTGTTTATATAAATCTTCCATACCTTGCCATGTATCTATCATTAGGGCTTCATTCATACCCGGCCAATGCATTAAATACAAATCTAGATAATCTAAATCTAACCTTTTCAAACTATTTTCGTAGGCTTGTTCAACATTTTCTCTACCATAATCTTCTAACCATAATTTTGAGGTAATAAATAAATCCTCACGTTTTAAGCCTGCAGATTCAAGCCCTTCTTTAATACCTTGTCCTACCTTTTCTTCATTACCATATACCTTTGCTGTATCGATACTTCTATATCCATTTTCAATTGCGTATTTAACAGCTTTTGTACAATCATCATTATTTTCAACTCTAAATGTACCTAGACCAACTTTCGGCATCGTATGACCATTATAAAATTTAATATTATCCATACATTCCCACTCCTTAAATACAATTTCAATATTCTATACCCTATGAAAGTAGATAAAACTCAGATTAAACATAAGTCATATAAATTTCAATATCTGTGCTCAAAACTAAAAAAGCTAGTAGAGATAAAATCCCTACTAGCTTCGTTGATATTTAATTAAATGATTCGATTTGTTCCATGATTTGTTGTAAATCATCGACATTATATTGAATACGTCCATGGAATACAAATTTGTTAAAGAATTCATCTAGTTGTTCAGGTCCAACTAATACTTTGACATTACTATTTTGAGCATAATTAGAAATAGTAACATCCCCTTCATTTTTAGGGTTAAAGTAAAGAATAGATGTTGGTGTATACTTAGTATTTAATTTACTTTGTAAGTCACCAGCTACATTCTGTATTTGTTGAATCTCATCTGAATAGTTTATAAATGATAATGATTTTTCGTCACTATTTTGATCAAGTACTAATGTTTGAGGCGTTCCTTTATCTAATTCCAACGTATTAAATACTTGTTCCATTGTTGGTAGCTCAGAAAATTGAGCGCCACTAATACCATTATATACATGACCTTTTAATAATTGAGAATCAATAATATATAATCCAGTACGTGTAAGAACGAGATGACTAATTCTTTCAATCTTATTTAATTCATTTGTCGGTAAGAAAATATTAGCCATGATATGCATATCTTCAGGACGAATACGTTTTTCATTGACTAAACGCTCACGAATACCAATTAATCGCATATCAGTTACATATTCACTATGGTTTTTAGAAAATAGCTTTAATGCATCAATTTCTCTTTCTTTACTATTTACTGTAGCTTCATAATCTTCTTTTTGTTTCGTAACTGTCTTTTTATTCTCAATACGTTCTTTTTCCAAAGCTTCTTCATGAGATGCCTTTATACTTTGTTCTTTTTGTTGGTATTCTTCTTCTGTTTGTTGCTTAATCTTTTTCTTACTATTTAATGCAATTAAAAATAGTACAAAAAAGATAATTGCAATAACTACTGCAACAATTAACCCTATACCAATAGGTGAAGATAAACTCATCACATCAACGCTCCTTTTATATGATCAATACAATTAATTATAAAACATAATCAAGACATTTTCGACATCTTGTCGCAATTTATCTTATTATATTTCAAACATCTCACATGCTATTTTGTTTAAGCCTTGTTAATCGTATCTTTTAAAACGTTGACTTTATCCAATTTTTCCCATGGTAATAATATGTCAGTACGTCCAAAATGACCGTATGCAGCAGTTTGTTTATAAATAGGTTGTTTTAAATCTAACATTTTAATGATACCAGCTGGTCTTAAATCAAAGTTTGCTCTAACTGCTTCTACTAATTCAGACTCAGACACTTTACCTGTCCCGAACGTATCAATAGCTATAGATACTGGTTCAGCTACACCAATAGCATAAGCAAGTTGTACTTCACATTGTTCAGCTAATTCTGCAGCAACAATATTCTTCGCTACATATCTTGCAGCATAAGCAGCAGAACGGTCTACTTTAGTTGGATCCTTACCACTGAAGCAACCACCACCATGGCGTGCATAACCTCCGTACGTATCTACAATAATCTTACGTCCTGTTAATCCAGCATCCCCTTGTGGTCCACCGATTACAAAACGTCCTGTAGGATTAATATAGAATTTCGTCTTATCATCCATTAATGATTCTGGAACAGTTGGATAAATGACATGTTTTTTAATATCGTTTTGAATTTCTTCTAACGATTTATCTTCAGCGTGTTGTGTTGATACAACAATAGTATCAATGTGTTTAGGTTTATCATTTTCATCATATTCTACAGTGACTTGAACCTTACCATCTGGACGTAAATAATCTATAATGTCATCTTTACGTACATCTGATAGACGTTTCGCTAATTGATGAGATAAGAAAATAGGTAACGGCATATAAGTATCTGTTTCGTTTGTAGCATAACCAAACATTAATCCTTGGTCACCTGCACCAGTTGCTTCAATTTCTTCTTCAGAAATATCATCACGGTATTCTAATGCTGTATCAACACCTTGAGCGATATCTGGTGATTGTTCATCAATTGCAGTTAAAACCGCCATTGTTTGTGAATCATAACCATATTTGGCACGTGTATAACCAATATCTTTAATTGTCTCTCTTACTACTTTTGGAATGTCAACATATGTCGTTGTTGAAATTTCACCTGAAATTAATGCCATTCCGGTTGTCACTGTTGTCTCACAAGCGACACGTGCATTAGGGTCGTCTTTAAGAATTTCGTCTAAGATTGCATCAGATACCTGATCAGCAATTTTATCTGGATGTCCTTCAGTTACTGATTCTGAAGTAAATAATCGTTTATTGTTAGTCATGTTTTGCTCCTTTTAAAATATATTACGATAATTCTCTTTTATATGAGCTAAATAAAAGAGCCTTCTACTACTACCTAGATAGAGTGAAGGCTCTTATACGTCCATTCGCTCTTATCGTTCAGACATTATGTGTCTGCAAACGGTTTGGCACCTTTCTTTTTATATGTAAAAAGAGGTTGCTGGGTTTCATTGGGTCCATGTCCCTCCACCACTCAGGATAAGAGAATCCGTTAAAATTAATACTACCTAATAAGAGAATTAATGTCAATTTATGATTTAAGTTATTTTAGTAATAATTTACGGTGGATTAATTAAATTGATATGTTATACTATTGAAATGTAAAGGCTTACATTATAACTATCTGGAGGGATTAAGTATGTCGATTGATACATACTCTGAAACGACAAAAATTAAACAATTATTAGAAAAACCATCAACGAAGTTTCAACTATCAACAACTCAACTTTACAATAAGATCTTAGATAATAATGAAGGTGAACTTACTGAATTAGGCGCTATTAACGCAAGCACTGGTAAATATACTGGTCGCTCACCAAAAGATAAGTTTATCGTTACTGAACCTTCATATAGAGATAATGTAGATTGGGGAGACGTCAATCAACCTATCGATGAAGAAACATTCTTAAAACTTTATAATAAAGTATTAGATTACTTAGGTAAAAAAGATGAACTATATGTGTTTAACGGCTACGCAGGTAGTGATAAAGATTCACGTTTAAAATTAACTGTCATTAACGAATTAGCATGGCATAATTTATTTGCACATAATATGTTCATTCGTCCTGAATCTAAAGAAGAAGCAAAATCAATCAAACCTAACTTTACAATTGTATCAGCACCACATTTTAAAGCTGATCCTGAAGTTGATGGTACGAAAACTGAAACGTTTGTCATTGTATCATTTAAGCATAAGGTTATTTTAATCGGTGGCACAGAATACGCTGGTGAAATGAAAAAAGGTATCTTCTCAGTAATGAACTACTTATTACCTATGCAAGATATTATGAGTATGCATTGCTCTGCTAACGTAGGAGAAAAAGGCGATGTCGCATTATTCTTTGGGTTATCAGGTACAGGTAAAACAACGTTATCAGCTGATCCTGAAAGAAAATTAATCGGTGACGATGAACATGGTTGGAATAAAAATGGTGTGTTCAACATTGAAGGTGGTTGCTACGCAAAAGCGATCAATCTTTCAAAAGAAAAAGAACCACAAATTTATGATGCTATTGAATACGGCACTATCCTAGAAAACACAGTCGTTAAAGAAGATGGTACTGTTGATTTCGATGATAATAAATTCACTGAAAATACAAGAGCGGCATACCCTATTCATCATATTGATAATATTGTATTACCTTCAAAAGCAGCACATCCTAATACGATTATCTTTTTAACTGCAGATGCATTTGGTGTGATTCCTCCAATTTCAAAATTAACTAAAGATCAAGCAATGTATCATTTCTTAAGTGGATTCACGTCTAAATTAGCAGGTACTGAACGTGGTGTAACTGAACCAGAACCATCATTCTCTACTTGTTTCGGCGCACCATTCTTACCACTTCATCCAACTGTTTATGCAGACCTATTAGGTGAATTAATTGATAAACATGATGTTGATGTGTATTTAGTTAACACTGGATGGACTGGCGGAAAATATGGTGTTGGTAGAAGAATTAGTTTACACTATACACGTCAAATGGTTAACCAAGCTATCTCAGGTAAATTAAAAGATGCAGAGTTTACAAAAGACTCAACATTTGGTTTAAATATTCCAGTTGAAATCGAAGATGTACCAAAAACTATTTTAAATCCTATTAATGCTTGGAGCGACGCTGAAAAATATAAAGCACAAGCAAATGATCTTATCCAACGATTTGAAGATAACTTCAAAAAATTCGGCCCTGAAGTGGAACATATTTCTGACAAAGGTGCTTTCAATAAATAAAAGTAAAAGCGCGGCAGATTTAAATCTGCTGCGCTATTTTTTGTTTGTTTCTATTTGAGTCATCCATTTATGTATATACGTTAAAGTTTCTTGCAAAGCAAATGGTCGAGGTACATGTCCTTCTTCCATTTGATAACATGTATCATAAGGTGCACCAATATCTTTCAATTGTCGTTCTAGATAATAAGCTTGATGAATACCTACCTGTTTATCTTTACCACCATGTACAATTAAAATCGGTGGACTTTGCGGTGTAATATATTGTATCGCTTCTCTAACTTCATATGCTTCATGATCTTTTTTAGGATGTCCTACCATTCTTCTCAACATCCCTCTTAAATCCACACGCTCTTCATACATTAAATGTATATCAGAAACACCACCCCAAATGATATAACTATCAACTGGTAAATCTTGAAATGTTAGCAAGCCTTGCAACCCACCACGAGAAAATCCAATCATATGTATAAACGTGTAGGGATATTTTGAATGTAATATGCGTATAAGTTCAGTGACATCATTTAAATCTCCTCGATAAAACTCATCTTTACCTTCACTACCATTATTACCTCTATAATAAGGACCTACAACAAGTGTGTGCTCATTGGCAAATTGCATTAAACGAGCTGCTCGTACCCGACCAACTTGTCCTTTTCCGCCTCTTAAATAAACCACGATTCGATTAACTTTACTATATGGTGTCATCACTAGTGCTTTCACTTTTAGATGATCAACATCATAAGTGATTTCATCAAACTGGTGCGTAGCTATTTCAATCGGCATTCTTTTCATTTTAATAAAGTCCAAGTGAAGTCACCCTTTCAAAACAGTGTAAAATGGCGTCATCTTGTAGCAAAAAACTACGTTCACTATATGGTATGTCTTTAATAGAAGTAAAAAGACAAGGGCCATCTGTTTCTAAATAGTCAGTTCGATTGGCTAAAGATGAAACTTGAATAAAATAAACATCTTTGACGAACCTAGTGGCATCGTTAGTTTTCACAGTATATTGAGCAATATACTGCATTTCTTCTACATATGCGCCGGTTTCTTCATATAATTCTCGTTGGATAGCATCAATACTTGATTCTCCATGTTCTCTTTTGCCGCCAGGAAATTCAATACCTCTATTTTTATGTCTAGTAAATAATAACTTCCCTTGGTATACTGGTATTGCAAGAACGTGATTACCTGTTGGATTATCTGTATTCGCTTTATATGTTAACTGCACTTCTCTTTGGTCTTTATCTAAAAACTTCAAGTACATCACATTCCTTTATAATATGTTAAAATAACTGTATTCAAAATTCTGGTTGGAGGCTTTTTTATGAAAAAAATATTTCTAGCCTTGATACATTTTTATCAACGCTATATATCTCCATTAACACCACCTACTTGTCGCTTTTATCCTACATGTTCAGAATATACGCGTGAAGCCATTCAATATCATGGTGCTTTCAAAGGATTATATTTAGGTATTCGACGCATACTCAAATGCCATCCACTACATAAAGGTGGCTATGACCCAGTACCGCTTGCTAAAAATAAGTCTAAACATCACCATTAATACATTCTAATTTACTTCTATCAACTACTGGGGGGATGAATGCAATCATTCCCTCTTTTAAAATACCTTCATTTTCCACAAAATCATTTTCAAAATAATAGCCTGCTGGCGTCACATCTCCAGGATAATCACCATATTGAGATAACATCGCAGTAAAATATCGACTCAATCCATATTCGTACATACCACCTACAACAATATTAATACCCCTATTTTTTAGATAATCAATGGTTTCGATAACACGGTCAATGCCACCTAATCTAAACGGCTTGAGTACGACCGTATCAATTGGATAATGCGAAACAATATACTGAATATCATCAATTGATGTAGCTTTTTCATCAATAGCAATAGGTAATTGAGGTTCATCATCAAACTGTTTTAAGGTATTAATATTAGCAAATGGTTCTTCTATATATAATATGTTCTGCTTAGTATTTTTATTTATTTCTTGGTATTGATTGATATCGAGTGACTCATTTGCATCGATGACAATATCAAATGGAAATTCTAATGACTTTAATTTATTAATATCAGAAATTAATTGATTTGAATATTTCAATTTTATACGTTTAGGTTGCGTTTGCTTTAACGTCGCAAATTGGGCATCGCTCCATCCACTGACGGTAGCACCATATTCAACCTTAAATGCTTTAAGTTTATAATACATTTGATATAACGCCATGACAACTGTACTGCGGGCTGCCGGACAATGATTTAATGTATTCAATAATGCCTGCCATTCTTCAAACGAATGTACATCTTTATTTTTTATTGATACAAACCACTGTTCAATCTGTTGTTTAACCGATGATATGGTTTCCTTATCATACCATGGTGTTTTAAAGGCATTGCACTCACCAAAATACGTATCACCTGTATCAGTAATCAGTTCGATAACTAAACATTCTCTTTTGTCTAACGACACTTTAGGTGTCACAATAGGTGATTTAAATGCCTGACTATATAAATAAAACTTCAACTCATTTATCTTCATTTTTTGATTCCTTAGACATCACTTTATTTCTTTGTAGTTTACCTGTTGATGTATATGGTAATTCATTTACTTCATAAAAGGCTTTAGGTATTTTATATTTAGCTAAATGTGTGGAGAAATGTTGCTGTAAATCATTTTTATCAACATAGTCTTGGGCGATATAATATAGTACCGGTACTTGACCCCATGTGTCGTCATTTTGACCGATACATACGGCGTCTTCAATTTCAGGAAAATATTTAGCTACAGATTCAATTTGATATGGATAGATATTTTCTCCACCACTAATGATTAAGTCTTTACGACGATCATAAATCATAACGAAGCCATCATCGTCAATTTCAGCAATATCACCTGTTTTAAAAAAGCCATCTTCAAAGGTATCTGTTAAATTAGAAGGATATAAATAACCATTCATTACATTTTCCCCTTTTATAAGTAATTCACCGTGACCATTTTGATCAGCATCTTTAATTTTAACTTTGACATTATCACTCGGTTTTCCAACTGTATCATATCGTTGAGCCAACATATCTGGTGTCGCAGTTAAAAATTGTGAACATGTTTCAGTCATTCCAAACGAATTATAAATAGGCAAGCGATACTCTAAAGCTTGTTGAATTAAATTAGAAGAAAGCTTTGCGCCACCTAACAGTATCTTTTCTAATTGATAAGGCTTTTCTAAACCGGCATCCATTAACCATTTTAATGTTTGTGGTACAAGAGACACATGAGTAATATCTTCATTTTTAATTATATCAAGCATATCTTCTGTATTATATTTCTCTAATAGTCTGACAGTAAATCCTTCCATCACACTACGTAATATCACACTCAAACCTGATATATGATAAATCGGGAGTACAGATAACCATTTAGATTGTAGACTATAACCTAAGCTCCTTTTACATCCTTCTGCACTTGCTAGATGATTCTTAAATGTTTGAGGCACAGCCTTTTGTGGACCTGTCGTACCCGACGTAAACATGATTGATGCGATATTTTCTAATTTAAAAATATTCATTTGATCTTCTATTTGATTTAAAAGCTGAATTTCCTCAATATTGTATATATTAAAACCTTCTAATTCTAAAGATGTCGTTGTGATAATTGTATTAACATCGATTGAATTCATTTGAGCAATCATTTCATTAGTCGTTAAGCGAGTATTAATCATCGCAATTTCAATATTAGCAAGCCAACATGCATGTATTAATATCAATGATTCAATTCGATTGTTAATATGTAAACCAATTCTTGACTGAGCTAATTGTATTAAATGTTGTGAAAGTACATGCGCTTCATCATATAAAGCTTTGAATGTAAGCGAGCGTTGTCCATCAGTCACAGCTATTTTGTTTTTATTCTTGATAGATTGTTCCTTTAACCAAAAGTCCACGAGTCATTCCTCCATTTATGATTACATATTTAATTATAACGATTTTAATAGCATCTATCAGTGTTCAAATCTTAAATTTCTAATAAAGTATGTAGAAACAAATGTATATCTACACCTTCGCATTCAAGAATGTCCTTTTAAAGGATAAAAACTACATCTTGGGAAAAACGTATATAAAATAAGAAAAAAACACCAAAAAAGATTTATATTAAAGATACAAATTATAGGAGGTGAATCACAATGCAATTTATCACAGATCTTATCAAAAAAGCAGTAGATTTCTTCAAAGGTTTATTTGGTAACAAATAATCTGCATCATGATCATCCTGGAACTCAAGTTCCATAATCCTATGGCCCTAAAGCATACCTTATCGTATCGCTTTAGGGTTTTTCTTATATGTTTGATATGCTATATGTGGATATAGTTTTATTTAATTGATAGACAAAGTTTGAATGAAGAAAATTATATATTATAAATATTATCGTTTTTAAGATACTTAGATATGCTTTCATCTAAAACGTTTGGAATTATTAATAGCCATAAAATAATTGCAATGTTTTCAAAATCAATTGCAATTTTCAAAATCAATCGTGAAATATCTGATAAACTTAACCCCTCCTATTTTTAAAATTCCAAATTTGGTGATACTAACACTTATTATATTTTTAAACAGTGTCTCATAATCATATTGACTTATTCTTATAACTTTCATTTGATTTTATCCATAAAAAATAGAGATTGAAGTAGTACTACTTCAATCTCTATAATATAATTTTTTGTTTATTTGTAAAAATTCTCATGATGTATCATTTTAAATTTAAAAAGCAGGATAAGTATAAAACTCAATCCTGCAAAATACTATGATATTCAATTATCGCCTAGCCTCATAGTTGGCTGGCTACTGTGTTCAATGTATTTCGTTTTAATAGTCCACGCACTGTCGTTGACTTATATATATTATAACATTTTTATTTTATTTCTCAAGATATAATTCTAATGTTTTTATTTCTTTTTTAACGTTGTGTGGTTGTCTTTCTTTATGGTCTTCAATTTTTGATTGGGCAACTTTACTCACTTTTATTATAATTTAGACTTTCATTTAAATTCTTTTATCCTCAAATTAATGCCTAATTTAAAAGAAAACAAAAATAAGCCTAGAATGGATTAAAACCATTCTAGGCACTTTTACGGAGAGTGAGGGATTCGAACCCTCGAGACGCTTGTGGCGCCTACACACTTTCCAGGCGTGCTCCTTCGGCCAGCTCGGACAACTCTCCATCATAATATGATAAATAAAAAAACAGAAGCGATATTTCACTTCTGTTTGT
>NZ_JBXVVK010000010.1:0-109667 GCF_057219715.1 Staphylococcus sp. 510
CAGACCTCTTTTTTTATCATCTAAATCGTGTTTTTTCATAATCTGTAACTCTATCAAATAGTTATGACACCATTTCAAATAATATTTTGTTTTAATATTTTTACAATTCTATTTTTGTAGTATAATAATCACATCTTACTCCACCGAGGTGAACATATTGAACTTAAACAAAACGATAATATTTTCTTTAATACTTCTATTAACCATTATTTCCTCAGGATTCGGTTTTTACCTTTATCGTTCTTCTCATTCTCCCGATCAGCTTGACCAAGTTAAAACAATTAAGACTAAACATGAAACCTTACTTTCTACTATAGGCACGCAAGAAGCTGTCGAAACTTTCACTCTTTATTACGACAAACAATATGGCTACATCCATAGACTATTCGTTAAACCCCATACTTATGTAAAAAAGAATTCCCCGCTTTTAGAATATTTCAACCCATCGAAAGCAACACAACTTGATGATCAGCAACAACTAACTCTCAAACAAATCCAGCACAACTTCCCTAAATTATCATCTTCCCAACAGCAACAACTAACAGAAAGAACACTTCATCAATCACAATTCTTAAAAGATAAATCAGAAGTTTATACGCAAACTTATACCCCTATTAGCGGCTATATACATATGCTAAACAAATCTCCTTCTAAAAATAATCAGCCTATAATGCAAATCAATAGCAAAGAACGTATTATTCGTGCTACTATATCAGAATCTGAAAAAGATTTATTAAAAATAAATCAAAATATTTCAATCTATTCTAATGATAAAAATCGATTCATTGGAAAAGTTAAATATATTTCAAATATTCCAAAACAAATTAATAAGCAAACATCCATGTATCAAATTGAAATATCGACTCAACCACATTATGATATCGGCACCCACTTCAAAGTTAGACTCTATTCTGATCATATACGTATCCCTAAAAGTGCATTAGTAGAAAGCAAGTATGTCCTCGTTAAACTAAAAAATAAAATCGTAAAACGAGAAATTAAATACAATACTGCTAAGCAACATGGGTATATAAATGTTACACAAGGATTAATGTTGAATGAAAACGTTGTTTCTACGCCTTCAGCATCTTTAAAAAAGGTTTATAAATAAGTTATTTGTAATAATCATTTCAAAAACTTTACTTTTTAGTTGTTTTTTTATTAAATTACAGAAAATTTGAATTTGCTATGATAAATTTGAATTAGAAAAATGCTATTTTTAAGAAAAAAAGATATATCACAATCAATAATTTGTTTTATAAACACTTATTTGTTTACTTCTTAATTTTATTTAGTTATAATTAACTAAATAATATAGCATTAAATATAATTCTTTAAATTAATTTAATACTAAATTATGGCAGACACTTCGTATTTTTCAAAAAAAAGATATAAATATATAAAATCGGGTAAAAGCACTTATAGAGGTATATGTAAGTGTATATAATAGGGAGGTTTCAGTAATGGCTATTTCAAAAATAAATGATTGCTTCGAATTACTAGCAATGGTCACTTATGCTGACAAATTAAAAAGTATTATCAAAAAAGAATTCTCAATTAGCTTTGAGGAATTCGCAGTTTTAACTTATATTAGTGAACACAAAGAAGAGGAATACTATCTTAAAGATATTATTAACCACTTAAACTACAAACAACCACAAGTTGTAAAAGCTGTTAAAAACTTATCACAAGAAGATTATTTCGACAAAAAACGTAATGAACATGATGAAAGAACAGTATTAATTTTAGTTAATACTAAACAACGTAAAAAAATCGATGAATTATTAAAACGTGTTAACAAACGAATCACTGAAGCTAATGACGAAAACGAAGTCTAAGCTTCAACTCAAGTGATGATGTTTGATAAGAGATAGATAGATATAAACAGTTAATCTAACAACTTAATAGATTTCAATGTAAATATCTAACCATCTCATACCTATCTTTGAAAAGATAGGTATTTTTTAATGATAAATAGATTTGAAAAAGTATATAACGTGTCTGAAATCAAAAGGGATTTTATCCTCGTGCAATGTGCACGTGTGATAAAATCCCTTTTTGAGTCAATCGTTATCTTTCAATCCATTGTTCAATTGAACTAATAAAATCTGTATATACACTCTCAAATTTTTCTGGTTCTTCGATATGTGGCGCATGACCTGAGTCATTAAATACCATTTTAGTAATATTTTCAAAATGATCGTCTACACAATAATTATTTTTATCCTTAATCAAAGGATCATAAAATCCATTAATGATTAATGTTGGTACGTTGACCAATGGACGTTCTTCTTGTTCTTGTGCATTATAAGAGATTAGCGCTCTAATAGCGATAGCACTTTCCTCTGATGATGGTCTATAATACATTCTTTGATCTTGGAACCATCTCATTGTATTGTCTTGCTCTTTAAATAAAATTGGAAAAAGTAAAAGAACTGCCTCCGATTTATTAAAACCTGCAACTAAATCTTGATGTTCCACCATTAATTTAGTAAATCCGTGAGTAATATCCTCTCTTTTTGAAGCAACTGCAGTTAATGAAATTGTCTTAAATGGATATTTTTCGGTAAATCTTTTACCGATTAATCCACCCATATCATGTCCTAAGATATGTGCAGAGCTAATATTTAATTGCTCCATTAATATATACAAATCTTCAATATGATCCTCTAAATCAAAAGAATCACATCTAGATGATTTCCCATGACCACGTACATCATAAGTTATGACTCTATAGCGATCACTTAACCGTTCTGATAATTGTTTAAATGCTGCTAAGTTGCCATCTAATCCATGAATTAATACGATGGGAATGCCTTGCCCTACATCACGATAAGCAATTTCAATACCATTGCCTAATTGAATTTTGTCCATAGTGGCACCTCCCTTTAGTATGTACTATACCCATTTGAAAATACCTTTATGCCAATATTTAGAAGTTCTTAGCAAGAAATTGCTTTGAACTTCTTAGGGAGTAACTCTGTAATTTTTAATTTCTTAGTGTTACCCCCGCAAGGATGACTAGGTATCAATTAGTGTAACGTCCATTGATATCAGTCATCTACTGCGTATCATGAGCTTTAGCTCAGGTGTTCCTTCCCTTCTGCAAGAAATTGCTTTGAACTTCTTAGGGCGTTACTCTGTAATTTTTAATTTCTTAGTGTTACCCCCGCAAGGATGACTAGGTATCAATTAGTGTAACGTCCATTGATATCAGTCATCTACTGCGTGTCATGAGCTTTAGCTCAGGCGTTCCTCCCCTTCTGCAAGAAATTGCTTTGAACTTCTTAGGGCGTTACTCTGAAATTTTTAATTTCTTAGTGTTACCCTCGCAAGGATGACTAGATATCCATTAGGGTCATTTCGTTGACCAAATCATTTATAGCTCATGTGTAGATCATTCTCCTTTCTAAAGAAAAAAGCCTTCATTCGAAATACGAATGAAGACCTTCTCCCAACTTTTTTAACTTCTTGTTCTCTCTGATAATTTAATTGTACAGTAAATAATTAATATCACTAATAGAATCCATATAACTAATGAGAAAATTTGTGCGATATCTGGATTGGATACCATCGCATCAATCGTTTTTTGACAAACTAACAATCCTAACCCAGTAAATTCTAATTTTTTTAAATAGATTCCTGCAATACATAAAATAATACCCACAAAGAATACAAATTGATGACCATACATAGATATAGGTATAATCGACCAATTGAAATGGAATCCTTGCATAATAATAAGTATCAACGCTATTGCAGCTATTATAAATCCGCCTATCATTTCATATCGATTACTGTAGAGATAATTTTTTTTATTGATTCGATGATAAATCAATATGGATATTGGAAAAATCACTATGCTGTAAAACAAGCTAATGCCTGTAATCGCTTGAAATTGCACATATTGCTTGTCATATAAATATGAAATCAATATAAAATTAATAATAAAAAAGATGATAGGATTAAGTTCAAGCGCAAATAGATTACGTTGTATAATTAAAATAATTTGTGCTGGCGATTTCTGTCTATACTCTATGTAATCTTGATCTTTTGCCTCTGACTTTTGAATATCTATACGAAACTTTTCTTTAATATCATCTATAAGGTTTGGTGACATTCTCTTATGACTAAAGTAGTCATTTATATTTTCGAGTAGTACTTTATCATTTGTCCTCATGTTAAGCTCCTTTAATTACGCTTTCTAGATGCTTTGTTAATCTTAACTTCAATTACGGCAGACATTTCCTATCCGTATTTACTTCCGACATGCATTTTAATTACTTTTTCTTACTATCAATATAGCATTGTAACATAATTGAATTCCCATTTCTTCAACCTTATTTTTATTTTATATCAAAAATGAGTCATTATCCTTTATAACGATAAAACCTTGACATCAATCATTACACACAAAATAACCGACAAACACTGTAAGAAACTTAAAAAAGTAACTCAACATCGGTTTGTCGGCTATTCATATTTAAAATATTGATGACGTATTATTTACCTAAATCTACTCTATATAGTTTAACATTTTTATCTTTAGGTGAATTTGAACTAAATTGATAGCTAGCATTTTTATCTTTGATATATCCAAAGTTACCAGTAACATGATTATAATGAACGCGACTAGAAGCATTTGGACTTACACTGCGTTTAACTGCATTATATGTTGGACCGTTAGCTTTATTATAAGTCATAGATACATGTGTCACATGACCTCTATCTTTTTTACCATCTGCTGTTACTAATAATACACCTTTATTTGTTCTAAATTCATAGTAATGTTCTGAACCATTTTCATTATAAGAATAAATAGGACTGCTATATTTACCTAAGACGCTTTGCATTGATTCGCCTAATTTTACATTTTCTAATGATTGATCACCTTGTGTGATTTGTTGAACTGTTTGAATTGAATTACCAGTTGCTGCTTCGACGTGATTAACGTTTACTCCTGTGACAACTAGTCCTGAAACAAGTAATGATGCCATTAACTTTTTCATAAGCACTCTCTCCTTTATATCAATATCTCTTTCTTGTGCTTAATCACAGTATACTACAAATATTACTAATATGACAACATCATTACAAAATTATTACAAAGTTTAATACTTAAGTCGTAGTTATCTATCAAACCTCAATCATTAATTATGATTTTTTCTAATTGGGCAATGCTCTGTAATAAATTGCGTCACATCATCTATAAATCGTTGTTCTTCTTCTACAAATGGATATAAACTTGAAGTGTTATATACTAAAAAGTCCCCATGTTCGATTAAATCAACAACTTCTTTAGCTTCAAGCGTTGTCGTTCTTTCACCATATTCTCCTGCAATAATTAATGTAGGTGCCGCTACTTTTGAAAAAACATCGGAGATGCCTGTTGATTTAAATACATCTTCAATTGCTTGAATTTCTTCTTTAGTTGAAATTGAATTTGTATCTTCGACATGTTTTAAAAACTTATTCATTTTACGTGGTTTGTAATATTTTTTATCATTCAAGAATTTCGATTGTTTTTCATCATCCCAGTTACGAATGGTATGGGCATATTTTCTAAACAAACGCTCTTCTGGTAGTTCTCCTTCAACTGATGTAGGATTGACGAATGTTAATGAAGATACATAGCCAGGATATCTTACTGATAAATCTGCAATAATCATGGCAGCCATTTCATGTCCAATAAATGCGGCTTGGTCGATATATATAAAGTCTAGTAATGCTATGATATCATCCGCAAATTCTTGGAATGCAATATGTCTCGGTTTGTCAGAATAACCATGCCCTCTTAAATCAATCAGTACCACTTGGAATGACTTTGCTAACTTTTTAGCTACATCATTAAATACCGTATAGTTGTCGTATGCAGTGTGAATCAACACAACTGGGTATCCTTCACCTAATGTATTGTAATGTAGTGTTGTACCATCATTTCTAGTAAATAAATCCATTAGATCGTTCTCCTTCTAAATTAAAATTCTTCGGTAAAATATCCAATAATTCTTCAATCGTGGTAATGGTAAAATCAACTTCCTCTTCAAGTGGTTCTATTTCTGCATCTTCTTGTTTGAACCAAACACTTACCATTCCCATTGCACGTGCTGGTGCAACATCGTTTAAAGCATCGTCTCCAACGTACATAATTTCATCTGCTTTGACATCTAATTGATCAATCATATCCTCAAATATCTTTGGATGTGGTTTACGAAAACCTACAGTTTCAGATGTTGATAAGTAATTAATGACATGCATGATACCTAGTGAGTGTAGTCTAAATTGTTTAATTTTAGATTTACCATTAGCAATTACCCCAATAAGATAATCTGCTTTAGATAATCGTTCTAGTGTATATAACGTGTCATAATATGGAAATACGTAACGATAAAAATGCATTTCAAAATCATTAAATAAATCTTTCCAGGTTAAACGATCGATATGAAATTGTTTAATTATAGCTTTATATAAATCTGGCTTGTCATTGTCTTCATCGTCATCTAACTCAATGAACTTATTCTTAAAATCAGCTAATTGTACATGTACAAAATAATCATGAAATCTTTCATATTGTTCTTCAATAAATTTCTCACGTGATTTTACTCTATCTAGCAATGTGCCTTCTAAATCGAATACGATTGCTTTTATATGACTCAAATCCATCTTTTTAACCTCTTCATCGTTTATTAATTCTTATTTTAGCAAATGAATGACATTAGCGTAATACTTTAGATTGTGATAATAAAATATAACATAATACCGGAATACCTAATAACGCCATTATAATACTAGCAGGTATTTGTATGGGATGAATCACAATACTACCTATAAAATCAGCTAACGCCATCACTATTGCACCAATGATGATATTTAAAACCATTTGCATTCCGAGCTCAAAACGCCAATAATAACGTCGAATCAATTGAGGCACAATCATGCCAATGAAGCCAATAATACCTACATAAGCGACTACAACAGCTGTGACAACAGAGGCTATGGTAAGTACCATAAAGGTCATACGTTGTACATTTAAACCTAACGATTGCCCTTTCAACTCTCCTAGTTGCAATAATTTAATTGGACGTAATAATAATCCTAGACCCATAACTGACAATGCCAATACAATGGCTATCATGATATCATTTTCAATTTCTGCAGAAGCAAAGCCGCCAAATAAATAATTCGCCACTGTATTTAACTTCTGCGGTTTTATCAATATCAATATATATAATAAAGCATTAAATAATGCCCCTATCATCAATCCAAGTAGAATCAATACACGAACAGGGTACCCCGTAGATAACGCCATCGTTAGACTTAATACAATGATTAGCGTTATGAGGCTAAATCCTATTGAAAAGAAGGGTATCCATAAAAAGCTCAGTCCTAAAAATAAGGCTAAGCCTGAACCAAACGTAGCACCACTGGCTAAACCCAATGTAAAACTATCTGCAAGTGGATTATTGAGTACCGTCTGAAACATTTGCCCAGCCAATGTTAATGTCGCTCCAGTAAGTAATGCTTCTAACACCCTAGGTAGTCTTACTTTCAATAAAATTGTTTGGTTAAACGGATCAGACAAGTCACCAATTTGCCACATTAAACTCATTAGAATAGTGACAGTTAATATCAATGTCCAAATTAAAATAACCTTTATCTTTTTCATAATACTCTCATTTCTAATACATTTTCATTATTGTGCCCATCATAACAAACTTTAAATCAAAAAAGTACTAGTCTCACATTGACATAGCTAACTGACATCGTTCATTATATATCTGCTTCATGTGTACTAGTACTTTTAGAAATCATTATTTTTGATAAATAGCATCCCTTAGTTCTTTTAAGCCGTCGTCTATTCTTGGACCTGGGCGTGATATTTCATCACCATTAACTGTTTCAATACGATGATGTTTCACAGCATTCGTTTTATCAAAGCCACCACGTTTTTCAATGATTTTTTCATATTCAGCCTGTGACTTTCCTTCCGTAGATATTAAAATATCTGGATTGTGTTTGACGATGCTTTCTTTACTGACTGATTTCCAACCATCAATATCATCAAAGCTATTTTTAGTATCTAATTGTTTTAACATATCATTAAAGAATGTATGTTTACCGGCAGTATATATCTCTGGTTGAGATGATACTTCCATAAATACTTTTGGTTGCTTTTGGTGTTTAGGGATGGATTGAATCACTTTGTCGACATTATCTTTAGTTTCATTTACTAACTGATTGGCTTGCTTTTCACGATGGGTTAACTTCCCAATTGATTTAAATGTCTCATATGTTTCTTTAAGTGATTGTGCATCTTTAACGTAAACAACTTTCACACCCTCTTTTTTCAAAGCATCTAAAACCTTGCCCGAAGATGATTTTTGAGATTCGTGTGCTAATATTAAATCAGGTTTTGCCTTTAACAAGGCTTCTTTATTCAAATTCATCGCATCAAATTGCTTTTTCCCTTTTTTAACATTTTTAGGATAGTCATCAACGGTAGACACACCCACAATACGATTTTCTAGTCCAAGTTCATATAAAATTTCAGTATTACTTGGCATCAATGAAACAATACGATGATATGGTGTCTTACCTGTAGTAGATTGATTTTTAGAACCTTTATCTGATTGATGCTGATCATTTTGGCTGCATCCTGCAAGAATTATCAATAATGACATCATAATTATCCAAAAATTACGTTTCATGTTTGCTCATTCCATTCATTTTTATTTTAATATGTATATCACTTCATTTTATCATATCAAATTTCACATATTTTTCATTAGATTTTCAAATCATTTTAAAATATTTTTAATAAAAATATCCTATCACTATTTTTATAGTAATAGGATATCCCAAGTATGCTATTTGATATTTTAATGTTAGTTTTTAACCTTTTCTAATCATGGTCTTCAAGTATAACTTTTTGGTCCCATTTGCCAAATTGATAATAGGCAAATGCAAATAAACTACTAATGATAAAACCTGTACCGATGCCCATACCAATACCTATTTGGCCAAACATTTTTGAGAATAGTCCTGTTAATGGAAACCGTAGTATCCAAAATGAAATAATATTTAAAACTAATACTTGGTACATTGCACCAGATGCCCTTACGATACCATTTAATACAAAATTCAATCCTAAAAATGGAAAACAAAGCGCTACAATACGTAAATAGTGCGTACCAAAATCAACAGCTTGTTTATCCTGTATAAAGAACTTAATAGCAAATTCTGCAACTACCATTACAACTATGGCAATAGTAATCATAATAGCGAAATTATATAATACTGATACTTTCGCAATTTGACGAACTCTCTTCCAGTTACCGACACCAATATTCTGACCTGCCATACTATTCACTGCAGTTCCAAGTGCCATTGCCGGTAACATAATTAAACTGTCTACCCTTTGAGAAGCACTAAACCCTGCTACAGTGTCACCACCAAATTGGGTAACCACACTAAGTATAGCGGCATTACCACCTTGAATCACTGCCATCTGTAAGCCTGCGGGTATACCTAATTTCAAAATTAAGATGACTTCATCTTTTTGAGGCAGTTTAGGGACTGTAAAAGGAATAAGTTGATGCTTAAGTGAATGATATAAACTATACAGAAAAGCTAGGCCTTGTGATACGACTGTCGATAATGCGGCACCAACCATACCTAATTGAAAAACACCAATAAATAATGGCGCTAAAATAGCATTAAGTACTACTGCTAAAAATACAATACGCATGGGTGTCTTACTATCTCCGAGTGCACGCGATACCGTATTTACAAAGTTATAACCAAATAAGAATAAAATACCTAAAAAACTAATCTGCAAATATGTCGTTGCTTGTCCTAATAAAGTGGTGGGCGTACCAATCAATAATAGTAAATGTTTTGAAAATATGAATCCAACCACACCAAATAATAGAGCCATTGACGTCATCACAACAACAAATGCATTTAAATATTGCTTAAGACCTTTATAGTCTTTTTTACCGTAATATTGAGATAATATCGTTAAAACTGCATTATTTAAACCTAAAATAAATGAAAGTATTGTTATTAAAATAGTAGTGGAAATCGCCACAGCACCCAGTGCGTGAGCCCCTAATAAATTTCCTACCCATAAGCTATCTATAATTTGAAATGAGGTTTGAAGTAGATTGGTTAACATGATGGGGCCTGAAAATAAAACCAATCCTTTAAATATATTGCCATGTGTAAAATCACGTTGCTGACTCGGCATTCAGACACCCCCTTTGTATTTGTAACTTTTCATATATCAATTCATTTATGATATCTATTCCCATATATCATGTCAATTTAACCCATATAAGAAATTAAGCCATACAAAATAAAAACTGCACTACAAGTAGACCAACTTGTAATGCAGTAGATTGAAATTAATTTGATAACTTTTATGTTTCAAGCATGTGTTCTTTAGGATTTGGTCCATATTGGTTCGTACCTTTTTCACTGTCTTGAACACAATACACTAATGCCATAATTGAAATAACAATACTTCCAATGGCAAATATAATTGCCATAATAGATAATACAATAATGACAACAATATTTAAATGCTCTAGTTGAGAAAACCATCCATAGTCATTTGCCATTTGATTTATCGGGTTTAAAAGGGTTAATACTAAATAGATGACGGGTATCGTTTTACCTTTTCCAATATCGTGAAATCGCCTTACAGAAATTGTAAACATCGGTACTGTAAAAATGAGATACACGATATAAAAGACAGTGTCATAAATGATTTTTCCATGCTGAAGTGGTACTAATATTAACGATGCAATAATCGCAATCATTAATAAACAAATCATGTTAAATAAAACCGGCCACCAAAAATCTTTTCTTCGTGTCCTACCCTCTAATATCAATGCCTTTTGCCAAAACGCTTTATAAGACCTTAACATTTTGTACCCCTTTCACAAAAATTTATTTCAATATCTATTATATAATTTATCAATTATCATTCAATATGACTAGAATTTTTCAATTAATTAAAAAACATATTTACTTTAAAAGAACTAATACATTTTGGTCGTCTAATCATTGACAGATGATTCAAAATAAGTATCTAAAAATGTATAATGTGTACCATTCTTAATATTAAAGTAATTTTTACCGAAGTTATCTAACAATGCATGGAATTCATTCGCATCTTGATTGGTAAATGTTGAAGGTAATTGTATTTCTTTTTTAAATTTATCGTAACTATCCGTATTCGTATAACCGAGTTTGGCATATAATCGTCTCGTGTAACTATCTGGGATAAACTCAACCCCACCAAAAATATACACGATTAATACATCCGCTGTTTCACTGCCAATGCCACGTATGCTTAATAATTCTTTTCTAAGATCATCCCTGTATTGTGTAACAATACCATTATAATCAAAATGATGTTGATCTAACCATAAGAACAATGCATGAATCGCTTTAGCCTTATTTTTATAGAAACCACTAGATTTAATCACCATTTGTAAGTCTTCTAATGGCATATTTAATATATATTTCGGGTTAAAATCCGTTGCTTCTTTTAATGATTGTAAAGCTAAATCTGCATTTCTCCAATTAGTGTTTTGAACAAGTATCGCTCCTAACATCATTTCAATGTTACTGTCTGCAGGCCACCAATGTTGAGGACCCATGTTTTGATATAAAATGTTATATAATTCTTCTGTTTGTAACAAAATATCCCCCATTTTCATAGTCATAAAAACACCCTTATAACCATAGAGCTATAAGGGTTTAATCAAATTTAATATTACATTGTCTCCGGTGCAGATACGCCAACTAATGCTAATGCATTGTTTAAAGTAATTCTTACTGCTTCTACAAGCGCAATGTGAGCTTTTGTTTTTTCAATATCATCTGTTAATACCTTTTCAGCATTATAGAATTTATGGAAGTGTGACGCTAAATCTTGAATATAATTTGTCATACGATGTGGTGCTCTTGAGTCTGCTGCACTTTCAATTGTTGGTTCAAACTCTGCCACTTTTTTCAATAATTCAATTGCTTTTTCATTAGTGATTTTTGAAAAATCAACGTCCGTACTAATGTCTATACCTTGTTCTTTAGCTTGTTTTAAGATAGAACAAATACGTGCATGACCATATTGTGCATAATAAACTGGGTTATCTTGCGATTGTTCTTTCGCTAATTCCATATCAAAATCAAAGTGTGTATCAGGGCTACGCATTGTTAAGAAATAACGTGCCGCATCGACACCGACTTCATCCATAATTTCACGTAATGTAATAGCATTACCTGTACGTTTACTCATTTTAACTTCTTCGCCATTTTGCATTAGACGTACCATTTGCATAATTTGAATTTCTAAGCGATCACTATCTACACCAAATGTTTCTAGAGATGCTTTCAAACGGTTGATATAACCGTGATGGTCAGCACCCATTAAATCAATTAAAATATCATTACCACGTTGTACTTTATCAAAATGATAAGCAATGTCAGGTAAGAAATAAGTGTAATTGCCATCTTTTTTGATTAACACTCTGTCTTTGTCATCTTTAAAATCCGATGTACGTAACCAAGTTGCACCATCCGCTTCATATGTGTAACCTAAGTCATTCATTTTAGCTAATACTTCTTTAATCTCGCCTTTTTCATAAAGAGACGTTTCACTAAACCAATTATCAAAATGTGTATTGAAGTCTGATAAATCTTTCTTCAATTTAGACATTTCATAATCAACACCAAGTTGTCTAAATGTCTTCAGACGTTCGTCATCACTATAATCTTTGATTTCTGGGTGTTTATCCGCTAAATCTTTACCGATTTCAACGATATCTTTACCATTATAGCCATCTTCTGGCATTTCATAACTGTTATCACCTAATGCTTCAAAGAAACGTGTTTCAATTGAACGTGCAAGATTTGAAATTTGATTACCGGCATCATTAATATAATATTCACGTGTCACATGATAACCTGCTGCTATTAAAATATTAGCTAATGTATCACCAACTGCCGCATTACGCGCATGGCCAATATGCAAGTCTCCTGTTGGATTGGCTGATACATATTCAAGTAAAATATTTTTATTTTTAGATGCTTCTGCTTTACCGAACTGATCGCCTTTTTGAATAGCTTCTGGAATAATATCTGTTAAATATTGGTTATCTAAATAAAAATTGATAAATCCTGGCCCAGCAATATCTACCTTTTTAACATGCGCTTTACTAGCATCTAAATGATCCACGATGGCTTGTGCAATTTCACGTGGATTACGTTTAGCTATTTTAGTAAGTACCATTGCAATATTCGTTGAATAGTCGCCATTTTTTACATCTTTAGGAATCTCTATTTTAATTTCTGGAATGTCATTTGCTAATTCAGCTTTTTTAATACTTGCTTCAATTTCTTCAACTAGCGTCTGTTTGACTTGTTCTATTATGTTCATTAGCCTAACTCCTTGTAATTTATTTCGTATTGGTATGAACCCATCTTCTCTTCATTTTGAAATAATTCGTAATGTACTTTCAGTTTACCACCATCTGGGGTAACAAAATGTAGAATACTTAACGTTTTAACATTTAACGGAATACGGCCTGCAGGTATATCATAAAATGTAGTTGTTTCAGCACCTTCTACAAAATGAAAGTTCATATTAATATCGCCTTTTCGAATCAATTTTACGCCATCTTCTTCTATTTTAATGGTTACGTTAACATTAGCATCATCTATATGTTCAGTATATCTAATGATGTGAGATTGACGTTTGTGCCATGATCCTTCAGTAGTAAAATCAAACTTCTCTTTTTCGCCATTTTGTTTAATTATCTGTTTCGTTTGGATTTTAACATTATTTTCCAATTTACTACTCCCTTATCCTACACAATAATACATGATATTATAGCATAATTGCCCTATTGCTTGTAGTATTGGGGGATTTAATTTATTAATAAATATAAAAAGCGGATAAGCCAAAAATAGCTTATCCACTCATTTCATACTATCTAACCTCAATAACATCTTCTAATGATTCTATTTCAACAATATGTCTTTGATATTTACTTTTTACAAGTTGATACTTATAGAAATATACGATGCCGAAAATCAGTGTTGTCATGAATATTAATTTATTCATTTTTTTACCTCATATTCTATAATGATATTTATTTCTTTTTTTATATTATCATCATCATAACTATGAGTAAATATGATTTATCCACGTTTATTAATTATTGAAAGGTACCATCTTTATAAATCACTTTTTCCTTATTACCATCAATAAATTGATTGTAATTGTCATTTTGGAAGTCCGTTAATAACGCTTTAGACGTACCGTATTTTAGTATGCCACCGTCAGTAATGATTTGCATTTTCCTAAATAGCAAACCATCTTTGAGACGAATTTCTTTTAACGGTTCATAATCTAAAATGTCAGCGTCTCTAATTTCAAATGTTTTAAATGCAATAGTTAAACATGCCAACGTTTCTTCCCCTAAATAATAGACATGCAAATCTTCTTGTTTATGTTGTCCCACTAGAAGTCTACCTTTAACAAAGGTGTATTCCGGAAATTTCAATTCTAAAAAATCAATCAGTTCTTCTTCTTTTAATTTGAATTGCATAAACCCATCCCCCTATTCTCTTTTAGATTGAATATAGATAATGACTACTTTAAAAAACTGGCTACTCATTTCTAAATAGAAATGAGTAGCTTATTTATAGTTTTATGTAATTATTTATAAAATTTAAAGACCTGCTTGCGAAGCAATAATATAACCTAATGTAAATCCAATTAATGCAAAAACAATTGCAGCAATGATAATAACTATACCATGTACTTTTTTACCTTTACTAATTGTTAAAGCCCCAAAAACAACACCTGCTGGACCAAATATAATTGGCAGTATAATTAGTGATAACCCAGAAAAGACCCATCCAAGGATTATAAAAACTAACGCATTGTTATCTTTTTATTGTTCAGACATATAATACCTCCTTATTTTTTATTTAATTTAAATATACATTTTTTTGATGAATTTGTTAATACTTTCAAACATTTTATTAATATATTTCAAAAATAATACTTTAAATATTAATACCCTTATAAAAATAAGGTTACTTCTTCCTATATTTTTTATAAGGAAAAGTAACCTATAATATCAAATTAATATTAAGTTAAAACTCTAATTGTTTAGATAAAATTCATTTACATTTACAATTGGGTTTATCCCAATGCCTTAAACAATTCTTCTGTAGAGTTGTTCCACATTTCTTCATTATGATTTTGTAAAAATGTTTTTAATACTTTTTTATTGTCTTCACCAATATGGTCGATAATAATTTGATGTTTCATTGATTTATCCATCATATTAACGTGTTCTGGCATACTCTTATATCCACGTCTAATACTTTTGTTTACTAATAAGTAACATGCCGTTACACCTGCATAATAAGGACCGTTTTCGCCTCTTTCAGTTGTAACCCAACATAACCAGTATTCTTTAGCTTCTTCGCCTTCTACTTCTGATTTATCTGTAATCCATTTTACGCCTTTTTCAACTTTGGCACGGGCATGCATACCACCAATATCAACAAAAGCTTCTTGATTCTCAACATCTATAAAGACAGGCGCAATATTATCTAAACTAATTGAACCGATATTTGTACCTTTATGGCCATCTAATGGGTCATTTTTTATGATGTTAAAATTAAATCCTTTTTTCTCAGTCACCATCGGTACCTCCTCATACAATTTTCAACTGATTACTATATTAAATGAGCTAGCACATTCTATCAAATCATTAATTTAATTCATTTAATAGATTGATAATAGAGCCTTTAATCATGTCATCTTCAATATTTAAAACTAATTCTTTAGGGTAGTACAATTTATAATCTTCTCTATTAATTCCTGTAATACTATTTATCACTAGGGATTGATTACTAATTTCTCTTATCGTACCATCTCGTCTTAATAAATGAATTGGTTTACGATTGGAACCCGGTCTATCATAATCATAAGGCAAGTCAGAAAATGATTCGCTCACGAAATAATAATCCGGATTAATACCACCTGCTTCAAACAATTCTTGAAGTTCAGAGATGGTAATAATCGAACCATCAAATGGAATGTATTTAAATAAATCACGATTAATAAAACGACGTGATAAATCACTTAAAATCTCGTCATCTTCATCAATCCATTTTTTCAAATAATATAAGACAACCGCTTCATCTAAATCTACATATTGTTGAATTGTCATTGTGCCTTCAAAGAATGGAATAAAATCTTCTGGTGATTTTTTAAATTGATAACCTTCATTATATAATTGCTTTGCTCTTTTCAAACAATTATTAAGCAATACTTCTCCACCTCGACTAACTGGATGGAAATAAATTTGCCAATACATTTGATAACGACTCATGATAAAATTTTCAACTGCATGCATACCGCTTTCTTTAATTAACACTTCGTCTTTTGATGGACGCATTAATCGTAATATACGTTCCATATCAAACGCACCATAAGACACGCCAGTAAAATACGCATCGCGTTGTAAATAGTCCATTCTATCAGCATCAATTTGAGACGATATCATAGAAATAACTAGTTTATTGTGATGTGTTTTATTAATCACATCTGCCACTTCTTGAGGAAATGTATCTGACACACGACTTAGCACTTCATTTACTTCAGTATCACCTGTAATAATCGCCTGAGTAAACGCTTCGTGATCCGTATTGAAAATCTTTTCAAAGCTATGAGAGAAAGGGCCATGACCCAAATCATGTAACAATGCAGCACATAAAGCAAGAGGACGATCATTGTTATCCCACGCGTCACGACCTTCAAACGTTTCATCTATCATGCGGCGAACAATTTCATAAACGCCTAAAGAGTGACCAAAACGACTATGTTCAGCTGTATGAAAGGAAAGATATAATGTGCCAAGTTGCTTAATTCTACGTAATCGTTGAAATTCTTTTGTCTTAACTAAATCCCAAATCAATTGGTCTTTAACGTGGATATACCTATGTATAGGATCTTTAAATACCTTTTCCTCTGCTAATTTACTCGTTGTATACGATGATTGTGTCATGTAATACCTCCTTTTTATGTGAGACTTTCATCAATGTCTCTGTCTTTGATATATATTTATGACAAATGTCTTAGAACGTCTTTTTCATTAAAGCCAAATTCATAACTTCGCCATACATTTCAGGTTGATATGAGCGAACCGTTTCAAATCCTTGTTCATTATAGAAGTAAATGCCTTCATTATTTTGATTATCTACTTCTAAATAAACCGTATCATATTTTCCTTTAAATGCCTCTAACCCTTTTTCTAATAAATGTGTCCCATATCCTTTATGTTGTGATTCAGGATGTACATAATGTGCTGATAAATATAATTCTTCTCCATAAATAAAATTGGCAAAGCCAACAATTTCTTCATCTTCTTCGGCAACTAAAAATAGTTGTTCTTGCATACGTTTCTTCAAATGTTCTTCATTATATGAGGCTGCTAATAATTCATTGATCGTACTTGCAGCATAAATATTTAAATACGTATTGTACCAAGCCTTTGTTGCGACATCTCTAATTGCTATCGCATCGGCACTTGTTGCTTCTCTAACTCTATACATGTATGTCTCCCCTAACAATTCCAAGTTATTAATAAATGTATTATATCACATATATATCCTATTCATTTAATAGAGTGAATTAAACGTTTTGTACTTATATATTTTTTAAAAGTATTTATGAAAACATCTATCATTTTTATAAATCGTTTTTTTAATGATGCCTCTACTGTTGAAACGACTCATAAAATATTAAGACCCCCGATACATTAAGTTATAGTAAAGGGGGTGTATTAAGTCATTACCTATTTAAACAATCTTAAGAATTGCTTTGACTAAATTTGTTATTCCATTCTTTAGCTCTTTCTAAAGCGTAGGTGTCTTTCATAATGTCTCCAGGTCTTTCGGCCGTGCCAACAATATAGCCTGCTAATTCGCCACCAATAAATTCTAATGTATATTTCATTTGAGCAATACATGGCTTGGCTTTAACTTTCGGACAATCGCCACCCACTAAAATTAATCTAAATTCTTTTTTAGACATCACTTCTTTAAAATCTGAATATCTTGGATCTACCATCGATTCAGACCAATGATCAATAAAAGCTTTCATTGAAGCTGATACACTGTACCAATAAACCGGTGACGCAAAGATAACGACATCACTATCTAATACAGTTTGTATGAGTTGTTCGTAGTCATCAGAATATGTCTCAATATTTTTATTATCATGACGCACATCTCTTACTGGATTCAATTGATATTTAGTAAGATCTAACCACTGGTGTTCAACATTTTCTAGCGCATATTTTGTGAGTTGTGCAGTATTGCCTTCTGGACGACTACCACCAAATAATACCGTAATCATTCATTATTCCTCCTATATCATTTCAGTTTGAAACGCTTTCATTTATTCAATATCTTTCCTTACCCGTTTATAAAAGTTTTATGTATGTATTGAGCAAAATATTGTTATTATCCAAAGATAATTTTTCCATTAAAAAAATACCCGTAAAAAACTATGTACTAGTTCCTTTACGGGCATATTCTAAAAAAAGTTAGTGACTCAAATGATTTCATCACTTTCAATATTATTTATTAATCGGGAATAATGAATCAATTTGATTAATTTCATCTTGAGATAATTCGACATTAGCTGCATCAATATTTTCTATCACTTGTTCTGCACGTTTAGCTCCAGGGATAACAACGTCTAATGCAGGACGAGTTAAGTAAAATGCTAAAACGATATTAGCAATAGAAGTTTGATGCGCTTCGGCGATATCTTTAAGTTGATTGACACGACGCACGTTATCTTTAAACACTTCTGGTTTAAAGTCTCTTCTTGTCGCACGGTGATCATCAAATGTTGTATCTTCATCATATTTACCTGCAAGAATACCAGATGCTAATGGGAAGTATGGTACAAATGTAATTTGATTTTCTGCTGCATATTGCATCACTTCTTCATTTTCTCTATGCAATAAATTATATTCTAACTGCACAACATCTACATAGCCATCTTTATTAGCCTCTTTCAATTGGTCTAATGTAAAGTTAGATACACCAATTGCTTTGATTTTCCCTTCTTCTTTTAGCTCTTGTAAAGCAGCGACAGCTTTGTCTTTTGGCGTATTATCATCTGGGAAATGAATATAATACAAGTCTATATAGTCAGTTTGTAGACGTTTCAAACTGTTTTCAACTTGTTGTTTAATAAATTCAGGGTCATTATTTTGTTGTACATTATCATCTTCATCGAAATAATGAGATCCTTTTGTAGCAATTTTAACCTGTTCTCTTGGATATTCTTTGACTACTTCTCCAACTAATTCTTCAGAACGCTCTGGACCGTATATATAGGCTGTATCAAGTAAAGTAATACCATGATCTATTGCTTTTCTTACAACTTCTTTTCCTTGTTCCTCATCTAAATTTGGATATAAGTTGTGTCCACCAACTGCATTTGTACCTAATGCAATAGGGAAAACTTTAACATCTGATTTACCTAAAGTGACTTCTTTAGCCATAATAGACATCTCTCCTTCAGTGATTATATATTTAATATTTACCCTAATTTAAATCTAATCATTCATAAGGAAATCGCTACTTTATTATTAACAAAAAAAGAGGACTGACAAAAGTTTTGTGCATTTGAAACGCTTTAACAGTGTCCCAAAAGCAGGATTTTGTCCCGACCTCTTCATTCATCATATATTATTTAACTGCTTTTTTCTTAGCTAGCTTTTCTTTTAATTTACGATCTTGTTCTTCTTTACGACGTTTACGTTCTTCATTTCGCTTTCTTAGTCGCTCTTCTTCTTCAGGATCTCTAGGTTTTTTAAGTTGTTTCGTAACCTTTTCCATTAATTCTTCTTCAGTCAAAGCAGCAAGTGGACGATTATTCACAAATGCAAAGGTTTTTCGTCTACCAGGACCACAATATGACTGACAACCAATTTCTATCTCTGCATCGGGATCAAGTTTTTCTAATTTCTTTTTTAATGTTTTAATATTTACAGCCTGACATTCATCACAAATTAAAAACTTATTCTTCATATTGCTTCCCACCTTTCTGCTCATTTGTTTTATTTCCAATCTACTTTTTAACGTTCATGTTAATTGTCTGGAACATGAATAAATGTCCCAGTATATAATCATATTTACCAATAGTAGCTTTTAAAGCCATTCTTTTCTTTAAAACCTTAGTATTTCTTACGCATATTCATAATATCTATGATTCTTATTAAGAATAAATGAGCTAAGGTTAATGCGTTTGAACCACTACATAATAATCGAAAAGTGGTTCTTCATTACTTCTGTTCCGCTCGTTTCTATTAATTATCAACTCTAATTATTTTACTCTTTTTATTTAAAAATTCAAGGTCATTTTTTCCAACACGCTTTTAGAACATAAAAAAACAACCTTTTTAAATGAAAAACTCAATGACCATCTAAAAGATGAGATAGATGATCATTAATTATCATTGTAAAGATTGTTTCATTATTGTCCGTGATAGATTTTAAATTGTAATGGTTTGATATCATTCTCTATCCATTCATCGTAAATCTTTTGTTTATCTACATGTTGATGAATAATAGTGATACCGCAATCGCCACCACCTGCACCTGATGTTTTAGCAGCGCCACCATGCTTTTCAGCAATATCACATAATGATTTTAATTTATCCGTTTCAATATCAACTGATGCTTGGTCATCCATCTTACGAATGATGGCGCGATTTTGACGAATCATTTTTTGGACGCCTTTAATATTGTTAGTCTTAAATGCATGAATTAAATATTCAACACATTGATGAGAATGATCTAAGAACTCACCATAAAAAGCCGGGTCCGCTTTTAGTCGTTTAACTTCGCTTACTAAATGCGGTGAGGATGCAGGTGATCCAGTCCAACCGATCAGAACTTCCATATTTTCTGGTGCTTGCAATGGCTCGATATGTAGACCAGGCCAGTTCTTCTCTAATACTGTATTGACCGATGTTGTTTCGATTTGTTGTTTCACCCAATCATGATCAAACGTACTATACGCTAGCCAACCACTATAAACACTTACTGCAATATCGCCACAAGAACTTAAACTTTGTAATTTCATATTTGAAATAACAGCTAATTTATAAATATAAAGATTGGATAATTCTAGTCCATAAAATTCATTCAATACTTTAACTACTGAAACTAGCACTGCTGCACTCGATCCAAGTCCATATTTATTACCATTCGCATCATCTAAGTTACTGTCTATCGTTAAATGAAAGTGTTTTAACGGAATCTCACAACTTTTGGCATATTGCTCAAATACCTCTATTGCTGTAACAACATAATTTAGTTGTTTGGCAGCTTGAGGGTCAGAAATGACAATACTATCCTCATCTCTATAAAAAGTGACCGGTTCATGATGTAATGTCTTTGAGTGTATCGTACCTTCAACTTGTGTAGAAGGTTCAATAGTAGCTGTAACAAAGCGGTTTAGTGCAATTAAGACAGACTTATACCCTGGTTCTGTAACTGCATATTCACCAGCTATATAAAGTTTACCGGGTGCTTTGACCTGAATCATTCTATCATTTCCTTACTTAATTATTTCAACGCCTGTAGCGATAATATCACTCGCAATAATTTGTGATGCTTCAAAATGTTTTAAAAATTGGTCGATAACTAATTGTTTATTTTTCTTTTCGACAAGGACTTTTACATTAGGCCCTGCATCCATAGTGAAATAACAAGGCACTCCCATCTTACGACATTCATGTACAATAGCCATCGCATCGTAACTTTCTTGAACCAAATATGTAAACGGTGGTTGAGAACCTAAATTCGTTGCATGCATACGTAGACCATTGGCTTCTATGACTTCACCTAGTTGTTTAAAGTCTTTAGCTTCAATTGCTTGTTTAGCCTCTTTAATGTCTTCATCGACATGATCTAACCAATATTGATAAAAACGTGACGTATCACGTGTCAATGACATCCCAGATCGACTTGATACTTTTTTCGATTGATTATTAATGACCACAAATATCATTGAAAGTTCATCTTCCCAATGATCTGCATCTATAGGGTGTGCATATGATGTTTCATCATCATGGCCTTTTTCCCATTCTGCAAATCCACCAAAAATACTACGTGAAGCTGAGCCAGAACCACGGCGTGCTAAACGCGATAAATCTTTATCTGATAACTCAAGTTGTAACGCTTCATTACATGCCGCTGCTAATGCTGCATAAGCACTCGCAGATGATGCTAATCCAGCTGCTGTTGGTACAAAGTTTTGACTATCAATTCGTGTATGCAAGTCTGTATTAGCAATCTCTCTAACTATATCCATATATGATTGAATCTTTTTAGTTTCTTTCTCATTGGCTTCTTTACCATTTAAAATCAATTGATCAGCAGGGTAATCACTATCAAATGTGACTTTCGTTTCCGTATAAAACTTATCTAATGATACTGATAAACTATTATTCATAGGTATGATCAATTTTTCATCAGCTTTACCCCAATATTTAATCAATGCGATATTTGTATGTGCGCGTGCTTTACCACTCTTTGCCAATGGGTTAACCTCCTAAATTCTCAATCCATGTATGTGCTGCTCCAGCCTTTTCAACTGCAGCTACAATGTTTTTAGCTGTTTTTAAATCTTCAGTAAGTAATAACATACTACCACCTCGGCCGCCACCAGTTAATTTACCTGCAATGGCACCATGTGCTTTACCGATTTCTAACAACTCTTCTATTTTATCATGGCTTACTGTTAAATTTCTTAAATCTTGCTGGCATTCATTAAAAATACGGGCAATCTGATTAAAATCGTGATGTTCTATTGCTTGGCTTGCTTGATACACTAAATCCCCGATATGTTCTATATGACTCATATATTCTGGTGATTCACATAATTGGTGAACGTCTTCAACTGCTTGTTTTGTAGAACCTTTTACACCTGTATCAATGACAACCATATAACCATTTAATTGTAGTGTTTTCAACGTTTCTGCATGTCCTTTTTGGAACCAAACAGGTTTGCTAGAGACAATGGTTTGTGTATCAATACCACTTGGTTTACCATGTGCAATTTTCTCAGCCCAATTGGCCTCTTCAATTAATTCTGCGTCACTTAACGGCTTGCCTAAGAAATCATAACTGGCCCTAGTAAATGCTACTGCTATAGCAGCACTTGAGCCTAAGCCTCTAGAAGGCGGCAAATTCGTTTGTATTTTAACTAATAATGGCTCTTCTACACCTGTATTATCTATAAAGCGCGTTACCATAGACTTTAAATGCTCTGGTGCATCATACAATAGCCCATCATAAACATCACTTTCAATCGCTGAATAATTTCCTTTTTCAAGACTTTCAATTAAAACCTTAATCTTACCGGAATTAAATGGAATAGCTATAGCAGGTTGACCAAAAGTTACTGCGTGTTCACCTATCAAAATAATTTTACCGGTAGACTCCCCGTATCCTTTTTTTGTCATGTTATTATCACCTTTTAATATACCTTCACTAATCTGTTTCGTATTATTAATGCCCGTGCTTTTATTTGTACTATTAAGTTTATCATTAATAGCAAACACATGATTTTATAATTTTTGTTCAAAATCTTGCATATATTTACCTTTAAATAAGATTTTGTAAACATTTTTCGAATAATATATAAACAGTTTGCTATTTATTCTTAAATTTTTCCACCTCAACTATAATACTACAAATATTTCTTGGAATACACAGATTTATATATAATAAGGCAAGTTTAATACATAAAATTTGGCTTTCGTGAGAGATGAATGCGTAAAAAACCGCCTTATTCAAAATGCATCACAAACTAGGACTATGCAACCAGTCTCAAGTGCATAGTTATGATGACAAAAGATGTCTGAATAAGACGGTCATTACTATTTTGTTGTCTTTAATATCTAATTTATACTACTTTTCGTTCATTTTTGTAATCATTTTCGCATTACGATCAATCATCTTATCGAAATAACCCTCATAGCGTTGCCATTCTTCATCAGTGATAGGATCCATATTTAAACGTCCACCTAAATCTTTGATAGCATACAATAGTAAAAACATGACATCTTGAACTGAAATTTTTCGGTTTAATAGCGTCTCAAGTGAAGCCATACAATTGGGTTCAATGTCAGGATAAGTGAATTTAGTTGCTTCACCTTTAAGTGCATGCTCATAAAATTCTTTCATCATTAATGCACGCTCAGAACCAGATCCTTCGACACATAGATATACCTGTACAGCGATTCCACCACGCACACGTCGTTGTGAAATACCGGCAAATTTCTTACCATCAATACTCAAATCAAATTTACCAGGACAGTATGAACGTTCAATTTCATGTGTATCGATGTCTACATCTTCATCTTCAAACATTTTAGCAATAAGTAAGTACATGACTGTAAATGCCTCATCTATTGTTGTCTCTGTCTGTCCTTTGAACATCAATGAAATATTGAGCACACCTTGGTCTAAGACAACCCCTAGACCTCCCGAATTACGTACTATTGCATTATATCCTATTTTATCTGTTAAAAAGGCAATACCATCCTTTAAAAACGGTAAACGTGAATCATGAATGCCTAAAATCACTGTATGTTGGTGAACCCATGTTCTCACTACATTAGGTGACATATCTTTGCCTACACTTTCGCAAAACGTATCATCAAAAGCAAATGATTGCATAGGTTCTAAGCCACTAGAATGATCTACATATCGCCATTCAATACCATTAAAATATTTGTTACCTAAATCCATTATTGTAATGACTGTGCAGCAGTAATAATTGATAAATTATAGACATCTTCGATAGAGCATCCACGTGATAAATCATTTACAGGAGAATTAAGTCCTTGAAGAACCGGACCAACAGCGTCATAGCCACCTAATCTTTGTGCAATCTTGTAGCCAATATTACCCGCTTCTAAACTAGGGAAAATGAACACATTTGCATCTCCTTGAATTTTTGCACCTGGTGCTTTTTTCTCAGCTACACTTGGTACAATTGCGGCATCAAATTGGAATTCACCATCAATGACAACATAATCTAATTGTTCTTCAGCTACTTTATCTTGTGCTAATTTCAATGCATCTTGAACTTTAGTCACATCGTCTGATTTAGCAGAACCTTTAGTTGAAAAGCTTAACATAGCAACTTTTGGTTCCATACCGAAACTTTGAGCAGATTTGGCACTTTCTACTGCAATTTCAGCTAATCCTTGTGCATCCAATTCTGGATTAATTGCACAATCACCAAAGATATATTGTTCTTCACCTTTCATCATAAAGAAGATCCCTGATGTTTTAGAAACACCTGGTTTAGTTTTAATGACTTGTAGTGCTGGACGTACTGTATCTCCAGTAGAATGTGCTGCACCACTTACTAATCCTGCTGCTTTACCAGTGTATACAAGCATAGTTCCAAAGTAATTAACATTATCTAATAATTCTTCAGCTTGTTCTTTTGTCGCTTTACCGTTACGACGTTCAACAAATGCGTCTACCAATTCTGATTTCAATTCACTTGTTGAAGGATCGATGACTTCTATATTGGCAAGGTCTAAACCTTTGTCTTTTGCTAATGATTGAATCTTATCTTTATTACCTAAAACGATTGGTGTTACATAGTCAGTCACTTGTAATTGCGTTGCTGCAGTTAACACACGTTCGTCTTCCCCTTCAGGTAATACAATATTTACATTTTTCCCTGCTAATTTGTCTTCTAATACGTTTAATAGATTAGCCATAATGTCCTCCTTGAATTTCATTTCATAATAACGTTTACAAAACTAATTATACGTCATTTTAAAATAGAATGCCATTTCACTCTTTTGTAATCATTTACTTAGTAGTTAGCTATTTGTTTATGATAAAATTTAGTATGAATTGAACATATAGTTTTAAAGGAGCGATAAACATGAGTGAAGCAGCCGAAACACTAGACGGTTGGTACAGTTTACATTTATTTTACGCAATTGATTGGGCAACATTTAGATTAGTACCAGAAGAAGAACGTGAAACTATGATTACTGAATTTGAAAATTTCGTGAACAGTAAAGCGGAAGCAAGAACAACACGTACTGGCGATCAAGCAGTTTATAATATTACTGGTCAAAAAGCAGATTTATTATTATGGTTTTTACGACCTGAAATGAAAGAACTCAATTCAATTGAAAACGAGCTTAATAAGCTACGTATTGCAGATTTCTTTATTCCAACATACTCATATGTATCTGTTGTCGAATTAAGTAATTATTTAGCAGGTAAATCTGATGAGGACCCTTATGAAAATCCTCATGTAAAAGCTAGATTATACCCTGAACTACCTCATGCAGAATATATTTGTTTCTATCCAATGGATAAACGTAGAAATGAAACATATAACTGGTACATGTTACCTATGGAAGAAAGAAAATCATTGATGTATAACCATGGTATGATTGGCCGTAAATATGCCGGTAAAATCAAACAATTCATCACAGGTTCTGTAGGTTTTGACGATTTTGAATGGGGTGTCACATTATTCTCTGATGACATTCTACAATTCAAAAAGATTGTTTATGAAATGCGTTTTGATGAAACAACTGCACGTTACGGAGAATTTGGCAGTTTCTATGTTGGCCATATCTTAAAATCAGAAGACTTTACTCAATTTTTTAAATTTTAAATATAAGCGATGTCGATGAATCCTTATGATGAATCCTTATTAAATAGGGATTCATCGTTTTTTAATGGCATAAAAAAGTACACTTTGCATGCAAAGTGTACTTCTGACGAGTAGTATCCTTGGGAGAACTTTAATCACTACTACGTATAAGTTAACTACAAAAAATATATTGTCGCTACCCAATATATTCTGTAATAGTTAACTAATGTTATTTTAACCATTTTGAAATATTTGAAACATAACTTTAGTGTTTATTTATATAAAAGATGTAATAAGTTTATATAAGTTGACAATTGAACCTACAAAACCTACATTTTCTAAAAATTATCAAATAATGTTCAATATAAAACCATTCTACATTATATATCCAAACAACCATAATGCGTCTTCTTACTTTTGCAGTCTTTACTTCATTTCGCCTTTTATTAAGACACCTTTAACTTTATATAATGGTTTTTTCTCAATACATCCTCTATAATAAATCTAACTTCAAAATTTTTAAAAATTGGTGATTAGATGACAAAAGTAGTGAATGAAAACGATCATGAGCGTCTTATTAAAGATGTTGTCATGTTGGCAGCGCGCATTTTACTAGAATCTGGTGCTGAAGGTACAAGAGTCGAAGATACAATGAATCGCATCGCCAAAAAATTAGGCTATCAAGAGAGCAATAGCTTTGTTACAAATACAGTAATTCAATTCCATTTACACAACGAATCAACACCTCGCATGTTCAGAATTAATGCGCGAGATACGAATTTAATTAAGATTTCTCAAGCAAATGAAATTTCTCGTTTGATCACTAAAGGTGCTATCACATTAGAAGAAGCTAAAGAAAAATTAGAGAAAATATATGTTGCTAAACGAGATAGTAGTCTCCCCTTCAAGGGATTTGCAGCAGCAATGATCGCTATTAGCTTTTTATATTTGCAAGGTGGTTCACTTATAGACATTTTGACTGCCTTACTTGCAGGAAGTCTAGGTTATCTAGTCGTTGAAATTCTAGATAGAAAACTACATGCACAATTCATTCCTGAATTTATTGGTTCCGTCGTCATAGCCATTATAGCTGTTGCCGGTCATACCCTCATACCTCATGGCGATCTCGCAACAATTATTATTGCTTCAGTCATGCCTATTGTACCTGGAGTATTAATCACAAATGCCATTCAAGATTTATTTGGTGGTCATATGCTAATGTTTACCACTAAATCATTAGAAGCACTTGTCACTGCCTTTGGTATAGGTGCTGGTGTTAGTTCAATTTTAATTTTAGTCTAGGAGAGCTGTTATATGTTTTGGATATTAAATTTTATATTTAGTTTTTTAGCATCGCTGTTCTTCTGCGTGATATTTGATGCTCCTAGAAAATTATATCTTTCTTGTGGTGTTGTAGGTGCGTGTGGATGGATGATATATATTCTCTTTTATAATGGTTTACAAGTACACACCATATATTCTAGTTTCTTTGGCAGTCTTGCGTTAGGCTTATTAAGCCACTATATGGCACGATATAAGAAAGAACCAGCAATTATCTTTATGGTTACTGGAATCATTCCATTAGTACCTGGAGGACTTGCCTATTATGCTACTAAAAGCTTAGTCCTTTTACATTTCAATAAAGCCATCAATACGATGTTAGAGGTGACATTAATCGCAGGCGCAATAGCCCTGGGCTTACTTTTTGCAGATCAAATCTCAAAAATTATTATCTCTGGCTTCGATAGAACAAGAAAGAAATTATAAGTCATAATATAAATAAAAAAGTCATGGTGAGTATAAAGAGATTCTCTCTTCACTCACCATGACTATTTTTTATGATTTATGATTTGCTGGTTCTTCGACCATACTTTCTACTTCGTCTTCACTTCTATTTAAAATTAATCTACTTAATTCATCATTGTCCATTTTTTTAAGTTTAGGATAGCGAATCGCAAAGAAGACTAATCCTAATACTAACCATATACCTAATGCAATGTATGATGGTAATGATAATGAAGCCGGTGTACCAGGAATCAATAATAAACATAAGAAGATAAATGATACGACTGAACCGATGATACCGAATGTTTTATAAATAGGTGCATACGTATTACTTTGTTTATTATAACTAAATAATTTAGTAGCTGATAAACAGGTTACAAAGTACGCAACAGAAACACCTGTTGATGACATATCAACTATCCATGTTAACGCTGTACGTCCTAACCATGGCGCAATTAATGATACACCTACTAAGAAAATAATTGCCACATAAGGTGTTTTGTATTTACTGTGAATACGACTGAATACGCTTGGCATAATGCCTGAGCGTCCCATTGAGAAAAGCAGTCTACTGGCACTCATTAAGAAACCATTTAATCCAGTAAAGATGCCCATCATAATGGCAATGGCTAAAACGGCTAATCCAACATAACCAAATGCTGATTGCGTTTCAGCACCTGTTAACCATAGTTGTCCATTTAAACTTTTCTGATTTGTACTTAACCATCCTGTATATAACAACATCACTACATAAGTCATTGATGCTGCAAGTAAACTATAGACGATTAATTTAAATGTCTTATTAGGCGCAAAGTTAAATTCTTCAGCTGTCTGCGGAATATTATCAAATCCTACATAAGCCCATGGCGCAATCGATACAATCGTAATAATTGAGATAAACCAACCTTGTTCTGGATTAGCCAAAGGTTGTAAATTATCTAAAGCAAAATTATTACCAAAGAACGAACCAAAGAACATCAGTAATACTACAACAACCATCGCTACACAGAAATAATATTGTAACGAGCCAGATACGCTTGCACCTCTAATAGCTACAAACATAAATACAAGCAACAATATTGTCGCAATAATAATTTCTGTTATGTAGACGTCCCAACCTGCAACAGTGTATAATTTCCCATTATTCAATACATTAGGTAATAAGAATTTAATCAATAGACTAAATGCGGTAGCATTTAAAGCTACGACACAGACATACCCAAAGGTTAAGAACCATGAAGAAAAGAAACTCACATATCTACCGAAACTTAAAAAACTAAATGCAAACGCCCCACCTGATACAGGGAATTTTTCTACTAAGGCACCATAACTTACTGCAATTAAAATCATAAGCAAGGCACCGATCACTATACCGATGGATGCTGCAATGGGACCTGATTGTCCTATCCAGTCACCTGGAAGAATAAATGCGCCCCAACCAATACACGAACCATATGCAATCGCCCAAACAAACTTCTCTGATAAGTTTTGTTTGAGGTCGCCTCTATCTACCTGTTTATTTTTGTCATTTTCCATAATTAAAAACTCACCTCGAGATATTCATATACCCGAAAAGGTGAGTCATGTAACTTAATTATTAAATTATTGTTATCAAATTTACATGTAATTCGTAAAATTACCATACATTATGCTGAGAATTTAAATGTAGCAATAATAAGCATTAACCAACCAACGATGAATAAAACGCCTCCAATTGGCGTAATGGCACCTAAAATACGAATTTGAGTTAACGCTAAAACATATAATGATCCACTAAAGAATACAATACCGAAGAAGATGAGCCAACCTGCCCAATTCACATTAATAGGTGTTGTACCACTAATGACACCGATGATAAGTAATGCTAAGCCATGATACATTTGATACGTTGTTGCCTTTTCCCAAACAGACATGTATTTGTCCGATAGTTTACCTTCTAAACCGTGTGCCCCAAATGCGCCAGTACCTACTGCCATCATTGTATTTAAGGCCCCTAAAATAATAAATAATTTCATCATAATTTACGTTCTCCTTTATTATTAAAAATCAAATATCGATTCACCGTTTCCAATTTCATCATCTGTTGTCATTAAATTAGAATTAGATAACGTTGAGGATGATTGTTCTTTATTTGAATGATTTGTATGCGTCACCTTTCCACCCATTGCTTGAATTTCTTCTGGTGTCACATGATCATATGACTTTTGCTGATTTGTTGTCTTCATCAACTTATTCTGTGTATCAATATCTGTGTGTGTAAAATCATTATGTTGTAAGCTTTGCGTAGATGATGTTGTGTACAGAGATGTAATGGTGTGTATGGCATACATATGTTTCTCAAATTCATGTTGTGATGATGATTCATCAGCTTGAACTAATTCACGCTCAATTAATTGAATAATTTTGTCTTTATCCATGTGTTGTATCCTCTCTTTCACACCATTGAATAGGTGTTTGCCCTTTAGATTCTAAATATGCGTTTGCTTTAGAATAAGGTTTTGAGCCGAAGAAACCTCTATAGGCCGATAAAGGACTTGGATGTGGTGATTTTATAATAAAATGTTTAGACGTATCTATTAACTTTATTTTTTGTTGGGCCGGTTTTCCCCATAAAATAAAGACGACGTCTTCTCGCTCTTCTGAAATTGTGCGAATCACTTCATCTGTAAATATTTCCCATCCAATGTCTTTATGAGAATGTGCTTCACCTTGTCTTACTGTTAAAACCGTATTCAAAAGTAAGACACCTTCTCTTGCCCAATCTTGTAAATGAGGTGACTGACGTCGACATCCTATATCGTCTTCTAATTCTTGGTACATATTTCTTAATGAAGGCGGAAATTTCGCATTTGGTTGAACTGAAAAAGCTAAACCATGTGCTTGATTAGGACCATGATAAGGATCTTGTCCTAATATCACGACCTTAATATTTTCAAATGGTGTTAAATCAAAAGCTTGATAGATATTTTCTCTATCTGGATATACGACTTGTGTTGTATATTCCTTTTCAAGAAAGTCATGCATAGCTTTAAAATCATGTTTTGTCGTTATATTGTGAAATACTTCAGACCATTCCATCCTATTCACCTCAATGGTATTTTAACACAACTATCTCTATAAATTATATTGTCTCATTAATGTAAACTGTATAAATAGAAAAGTTTACAAATGTATTCGTTTTGTATATAGTGCATATTAAGATGACTTAAGTTTGGAGCGACGTATATGTGTACAGGATTTTCATTTTTCACACAACAACAACATCATTATTTAGCTAGAACGATGGACTTTGCATTTGAATTTAACGGAGTACCAACTGCAGTACCTAGAAACTTTGAGTATCAATTTGATTTAGAGCCTTCAATGAAACTGACCTATGGCTTTGTAGGAACAAATTTAAAGGTAGGCCGCTATCGATTCGGGGATGGTATTAATGAATGTGGTGTAGCAATTTCGAATCATTATTTCACCGGTGAAGCTTCCTACAGTAAACATAAGAGATATGGCTATTTCAATATGGCTCCTGAAGAATTTATTATTTGGGTTCTAGGTTTCACTAAAAGTATTCAAGACTTAAAACATAAAGTTAAAAAAGTTAATATTATGAATGAAAAAAACGAAACACTAAATATTGTACCTCCACTTCATTTTATTATCACTGACCGTGAAGGACATACCGTTTCAGTTGAACCACATAATGGTCTACTTATCGTTAAAGATAATCATGTAAAGGTACTAACCAATGCCCCGAAATTAGAATGGCATATTGAAAATTTAAGGAATTATGCATTTTTATCACCTGAAAAGTCAACTAATCAACTAGTTGGTAAAGTTCTTGTGCGTTCTATGGGTTGTGAGGCAGGCACTAACGGTTTACCAGGCGGCTATACATCTACTGAGCGCTTTGTTAGAACAACTTATTTAAGACATCATTTGCCTCAATCACACGATGAAAGCGTAAATTTAATGAATTGCTTTAAAGTGTTAGACGCAGTGAGTATTCCTCAAGGTGCAGTGGTCGATGCAGGAGAAACGCATTATACACAATACCAACTAGTAATGGATAGTAAAGACCGTGCGTACTACATCAAACCCTATTTCACGAATCAAATATTTAAAATACAATTAAACGAACAATTACTTACTAAAAAAGATATGACTTTTATAGATGTTAATCATCAGTTGACCATTACACAATTGAATTAAAACAATTAACCAAGCCTACCATAGCACAATTTTATTTTTCTCATACTTGAATCGTGATATGATGGTACATGTATTAGAAAACATTGGGAGTGAATACAAATGGCATTAAAAAAAGTATTAACAATAGCTGGTTCAGATACTAGTGCAGGTGCTGGTATGCAAGCAGATTTAAAAACATTTCAAGAGTTAGATGTCTATGGTATGGTCGCTTTAACAGCTATCGTTACAATGGATAAAGCAACATGGTCTCACGATGTAACACCATTACCTATGGATGTATTTGAAAAACAACTTGAAACTGCAATTTCAATTGGTCCAGATGCTATAAAAACAGGCATGTTAGGTACTGAAGAAATTATCAAACGTGCTGGTGAAGTATATGAACAATCTGGTGCAGACTACTTCGTTGTTGATCCTGTAATGGTATGTAAAGGGGAAGATGAAGTACTTAACCCGGGAAATACTGACGCAATGATTCAATATTTATTACCTAAAGCAACGGTCGTGACACCTAACCTATTTGAAGCTGGACAATTATCTGGCCTAGGTAAACTTACTTCTATCGAAGACATGAAAAAAGCAGCTCAAATCATTTTTGATAAAGGGGCTAAACATGTCATTATTAAAGGTGGTAAAGCACTAGACCAAGATAAATCATATGATTTATACTACGATGGCCAATCATTCTATCAATTAACAACGGATATGTTCCAACAAAGTTACAATCACGGTGCAGGTTGTACATTTGCAGCAGCTACCACAGCTTATCTTGCAAACGGTAAATCTCCAAAAGAAGCTGTCATAGCAGCCAAAGCTTTCGTTGCTTCAGCTATTAAAAACGGTTGGAAAATGAACGATTTTGTAGGACCCGTTGATCACGGTGCCAATCGTCGTGTTGAACAAATCGACGTACAAGTCACTGAAGTGTAAACCATAATGGTACTTTCAAGCTCAAAAAGAACATTAACGTTCTTTTTGGGCTTTTTATGTCTCTATAAATTATGAAAATGGACTACGCATAAAGTCGTAGTCTTGCCTCCAATGTTTGACTGATACAAAGTTGATACTAGAGCCTCATGTTTTTTATTAAAAAGAGAGAGATTATATAAAGTGTAGAGAGACAAAGGAGGCAAGACAACATGATTATTCATAAACAAGATATACAAAATGGTGTCCCTATGTATGAAATCATCACGAAAAAGTTCAAGACAATAACAGTTAAATTTGATGAAACTTTAAATGACAATGATATCTATCGCTTGCTCTCTCTACTAGAAAATGACATAGACACTATGCAATTCAGTCAAACATGAGTGTTATTTTCAACATCAAAAAAGAGATACATTATTTGCTATTGAACATTAATCATTCCATATTGTATAGCTGCCCAAAATGATGATTTTAAAGTTGCTTGTCCCCTAACCAATGCATACTTTAAATGCCATCACCCCTAAAATACTCATCTTAATATTGATCAAAAGCACTATTGTTAGCCAAAGTTGTCCCCTTTGGCGCTCAGAGAGAAACTTTGAGCTATTCTAACAATAGTGCTTTTCTTATTGAATCCAATTTACATATAAGCATAAAAACACAAGAGTCAAGCAAAGCATTCTATAGTTTTATTAATTTTATTAACGAATTTGCATAAACTTATATCACTTTAGATTTTTATGATTTAAGTATAAAATATAATGTTATATTAATTTATGAAAGAGTTACCTTTAAATTAATAGAAAAGGAGTGTTTATATGATAACCAAATGTCGCAATGCCATAACCTTGGTACTACTGTTTTTAATGGGATTGAGTATCTTTAGTTTTCTCAATCAAGCACATGCAAACTCAAACGTAAATCAAGAAACCACACAATCCAATAGTACTCAAGTTAAAGTAGAAAATAAGGATGTTCCTAAAGATGTTGACCGTTTAGCAAAGAAAAATTTCCTATCACATGTCAGTTTGCTAGATCAAGCATCTCACACTTCAAAAAGTGCTTATACATTGGGTGAGCCATTCAAAATTTACAAACTCAATAAACAAAGTGATGGCAACTTCTATTATCCCGTCCTTAATAAAAGTGGCGATGTAAAATATATCGTTACAATTTCTCCTAATCCTTCTAATAAAGCAAAATATTCAATTAATGTTTCCCCTTTCATTTCAAAAGCATTAAATAACTATAAAAATCAAAAGGTCACTATCTTCACTAGTAAAAAAGGTTACTTTATAATGGGTGAAGATAAAGCACCTCACTTAGTTTTAAAAACACCTCGACAATATGCCAAATCAGATAAAAATCTTACTAAAGAATCAGCCGTAAGATATAGTAATGAATTTAACCAAACAAGCCATATTGCAAAACCAATTACTAAATATCAAACAGCTATTAATCAACAACCTCAATATGTTAATACCCTTAAAAATATGCAAATTAGAGAAACTCAAGGCCAAAATGGATGGTGTGCAGGTTATACTATGGCATTTTTATTAAATGCTACTTATAACACTGGTCATTATAATGCTGAAATGATTATGAGAGCATTACATCCAAATCTAAGTGGCCAAGCCTTCCAATTCACAGGGTTAACCCCTCAAGAAATGATGAGATATGGTCAATCTCAAGGTAGAAATGTCAATTACTTAAATAGAATGCCTCAGTTTGATGAAGTAGATAGATTAACTAAACAAAATAAAGGTATTGCTTTAATCAGTTCTAGTGTAGAACCTAGAAACGGTATTCATGCTGGTCATGCTATGGCTGTTGCTGGTAATGCTGTATTAAATAATAACCAACGTGTTATTCTAATATGGAATCCATGGGATAATGGTTTAACTACGCAATCAGCTGACAGTAATGTGATACCTGTGTCTGATGGTACTCATTTTAGATGGAATGCTTCCATTTATGGTTACTAATAATGTGAAAGATAGAGGGACTATATGACTCAATTCGAAATAATCAATATTATAGATGTAAATCCCTACTCTCCAAATAGTTCATTCCTTAAGGTTTTAGAGGGTAATTGGTTTCCTAAAAATTTTGACACAACACCTCTTAAATTCGTATTTAATGAAACAATGCAACCAAGTTATTACTGTACCAAATTAGATACTAATCAACGGACGATTGTATTAACTGAAAAATCCACTTTATCTATAGTGATTGAAATATGCATCATCAATCCAAATAAAATCATTTTCAATTTAATTAATATCAATGCTATTGGCGCTTCACCTAAGATTATATTTGAAAGATAGGCAATAGAAGGTAACTCTTTCATAGCAATATAAAAAGGCTAAAAGATGAAATACACATTTCACCTTTTAGCCTTTCTTTAATGACTATTACTTACTCTGTTTCACTTTAGAATGTATCTAACAATAAGTAACTAAAATCATCATATTAAATTAAAAGTTTTCTTTATCTTGTCTTTCTTTAACCCACCATAATGCTTCCTTAGGGTGTGCTTCATAATATGCTCTATCTTCTTCATTATCTACGTTTGGATAAGACCCTTTAAGTGACTTACCAGCTGTAGTGACATGAAGTAATAAAATGACTAAGAAACCAATCACACTAATTGCTGTTAAATAGTACGCTGGCGCTAATACATTACCAGTAGATTCAACTAACCATGACGCAACTAATGGTGTTGTACCACCAAAAATTGATACTGAGATGTTGAATGTGATTGATAACGTACGATATCTAATATGTGTATAGAAAATTGTTGGTAACGATCCAGGCATTGTTGCTTCATACGTTGATAAGAAGAAACCTAAGATAAGTACACCAATAATAATAAACGGTAAAGATTTAGTTGCTAACAATGAAAATGCAACAATACTTAATAATGTAAGTCCACCTGTACCGATTAAGAATACTTTTTTCTCTCCAATTCTATCAGCCATTTTACCAAATCCTAATGCTAAAGGAATCATAATAGCCATCACACAAGTAATAATCACACTTGTCGTTGTTTCGTCTACTTTCGCTACTTGCCCTAAGTATGTTGGTAAATATGCAGTCACCATATAGTTTGTAACATTGAAGAATACTACCGCAACAAAGCAAACTAAGATATCTTTATAATAATAGCGAATAATACCGAAGAAACCGATTGTATCACGTTTCGGTGTTGTTGCTACATCATTTTCATAAACTGGTGATTCTTCCAATTTACGACGTAAGTATAACCCAAATAATCCTAAGAATAATCCTAAAATAAATGGAATTCTCCAACCCCATGATTGCATTTGATCATGTGTTAAGAAGAAACTTAATAACGCAATCATAATTGACGCTGCAATGTAACCTGATAATGTACCAATTTCAAGCCCGCTACCTAAACTGTTACGTTTTTTATCTGGAGACGATTCAGCCACATAAGTCATGGCACCTGCATATTCCCCACCAGTTGAGAAACCTTGCAATATACGCGCCAATAGTAAGAGGATAGGCGCCCATATACCAATCGTATCGTAATTCGGTAATAACCCGATTGTTAGTGTTGAAAGGGCCATTAAAATAATAGTCGTTGTTAATACAACTTTACGTCCATATTTATCTCCAATAATACCAAATACTATTCCACCAATAGGTCTAAGTAAAAACGCTATAGCTAGTGCAGCAAATGTAAAGATTTGTTGTATTTGAGGGTTTTGCACTGGAGAAAAGAAATTCGCTCCTATGTATGCAGTCGTATAAGCATAAACACCAAAGTCAAACCATTCCATGGCATTACCAATACCGGTTGCAACAACGGTTTTTTTCGCTTTTTGAGCGTTGACCATGTTAATATTTTCTTTTTCGAAATCCATGAATTTAAACACTCCCTTTTATATGTTACATAATTATACTCAGTTAAATATCAATGTCAAATTAATTCAAAATTAATTCTTTTCAAAAATACAAGTTTATTCAATTTGCAGAATATTTTATTTAACATTTGAACCCGACACGATTAACTAAGTGTTATACGAATAATAATTTGAAATGATTATTTTTTTATCTATTTTTAAATATAGATAGTTTTACCCTCTCTTTTTTGATCCAAACCGTTTAAAATAAACATATTTGTCAATCATTAATGATATCAATGGTTTTAAGGCAACAAACTTGTACTATCTTCACTAAATAGCGCCACCATTCACTTTATCAAACTAAAATTTCTTTTAATTTGATATCGGTGTCATTTCATAATAATGTTTCTTGATTTCACCATAGCTTCATTTTCATAATCAATTGGACAAAAATACTATTTTAAATATATATACATCTTCAGTTATTTTTATTAATTTGGAATCATTGCTAAAATTTGACGTTTTTTGCCTCTCTTTTTCTCAAAATTTCCCGTAAAATCGCTTTTCAAATAATCTATGTAACAAATTTATTATTTTAGGTATATTAATTCTATAATTTTAAAATAATGATTTAGTTTATGTAGAAGCAAAATAAATATTGCCCCTTTTGTATTTCTTTAATAACTTCAAACTTACATTTAACATTCTAAATGCCAGCAAAGTAATAACACTTCACTGGCATTAAGATAATCTATTTATAGTATGGTATTGATTTCATCCGCTTCATTTAAAATATAATCTGGATTTTCTCTTAATAATGCCTTTGCGTCAAAAGCACCCCAAGTTACACCACAAGACTTAATACCAGCTGCTTTAGCCATTTGAATATCATGTATAGCGTCGCCAATGTATATACTGCGTGCCGGATTAAGATGATGATTCTGAATAATATAGTTGATACCATCTGGATCTGGTTTATAACGTGTTACTTTATCAGAACCAATAGCTTCTTTAATAAATCTACCAAGGCCTAAATGGTCTAAATTTCTCAACAATACCTCTGTTTTTTTACTAGAAACCACAAACACCTGCTTCTTTTTTCTCAATAATTGTTCTAATGTTTCAGATATACCGATTACCGAACATAAATATGTTGTTTCTAATTGACGGTATTGTTCTCTAAATAATTGTAACAATTGATTTAATGCATCTTCTGTTAAAAAACGGTCACTCATTTCTATAAATGACTTTTCAATAGGAATCACCATATAATGTACAATATCTGCATCACTTGGTTCAGATAATCCAAATTGCGCAAAAGCTTCTTTAGTTGCTTCAATAGAGCACTGCTTAGAATTCGCTAACGTTCCATCAAAGTCAAAAATATAGTTGTCAAAATTCATGATGATCACCTCTAAAGTACATATAACATATTTTCATTATATAGTAATTTCAATAATTTTTTCTATAAAAAAAGCAACTCCCATTTCATGAGAGTTACTTTATATGATTTATTCTAAATTTGCATGATTATTTTGCATTGTCGTTTCATCTACGTCAAATTGTGTCATTAATCCAATGACTACACTATCTAAAAAGATTTGTGATGATTGTTCAAACAAACTACCTAAAGGTTGATCAGATCCAGTGGCATCATGTTTTGTACCTGCGGGTAATTCAACTACTGTGTCTGCAATTTCACCAATTGCAGAATCTAGTTTAGTTGTTAGTAATACCACTTCTGCTTCAACTGATTTCGCTTTATCTGCTAATAAGCGAAGATGTTCTGTTGAGCCTGAACCAGAAATCACAATAAATAAATCACCTTTTTGAATTGATGGTGTTGTTGATTCGCCAATAACAAATGCTTGCTTGCCTAATTGATTGAGTCTCATTGCAAAACTATTTGCAACGAATCCAGAACGCCCCTTACCTGCAACAAATATACGTGATGCTTCAGTTACTTCTGATGCAAATCCATCAAATTCTTCATCTTTAACATGAGATAAAGTGCCCTTTAGCTCATCTAAAATTAATTGATAATGATTAAAAGTTGCCATCATTATTTACCTTCAATAGCATCACGACATTGTTTAGCTGCTTCAACAGGGTCATCAGCATTTGCGATACCGCCACCAACAATTACTAAGTCAGGTTCTTCTGCAACAATTTCTTTAATTGTATCTGGTTTAATACCACCAGCAACTGCGACTTTAGAATTTTTAATTACTGATTTAACTTTACGTAAGCTATCTAATGGAGATTGTCCTTCAGCTTGTAAATCATAACCAGTGTGCACTGCAATATAGTCAGCACCCATTTCATCTAATTCTTTCGCACGTTTTTCTAAATCTTGAACAGCAATCATATCTACTAATAATTGTTTGTCATTTTTATGTGCTTCTTCAACTGCTGCTTTAATTGATGCATCTTCAGCTACACCTAAAATTGTTACAACATCAGCGCCGAATTTAACAGCTTGGCTTACTTCATAGTCTGCTGCATCCATGATTTTTAAGTCTGCTAATACTTTAGCATTGCTTATATTTTCATTTAAATGTTGAACGGCAGGTAAACCTTCGTTAATCACAATTGGTGTACCAATTTCTACAATATCAACATATTCTTCTACTTTTTTCGCTAATTCTGCTGCTTCTTCTTTATTTAATAAATCAATAGCTAATTGTAATTCCACTATAATTCATCCTTTCAAATTTATCTGTATTTATCTATCTCATTGAATGAATTACCCTGTACACTTTTATTTTAAACGAAATATATTTTTCAAAATAGCTTAGCTATTCTTTAAGTCTGGTGCAGCCGCGTCATCTACATAGATTTCTACATTTGGATGTGTCTTTAAAATTGTAGACGGGATATCTTTGCTTACCGGTTGATTCAATAAGTCATTTATTGCTTGTTTCTTTTTCTCTCCAAACGCTAATAAAATGATTCTTTTAGCTTTAATAATTGACTGAAGGCCCATTGATATTGCTTGCTTAGGTACTTCAGACTCATCGTTAAAGTATCTACTATTTGCTTTAATTGTACTTTCAGTTAAATCCACTACATGCGTTTCACTTTCCAATGATGTTCCTGGCTCATTAAATCCGATATGTCCATTTTCACCAATACCTAACAATTGAATATCGATCGGTCCTTCTGATTCAATTAATTGATTATAGCGTCTTGCTTCTTGTTCAAAATCAACTACGTCTCCATTAGGGATATGAATCCGTTGGCGATTAAAATATGGATATTGATTAAATAATATGTCATCCATATAATAATGATAACTTTGTTCATGCTCAGGTTCTAAACCGACATATTCATCTAAATTGAACGTAGTCACTTGTGAGACATCTATTTGATTTTTCTTTAATAGTGTAACTAGACTCTGATAAACATCTGTCATAGTACCTCCTGTAGCTAATCCTAATTTACTATCTGGGCTATAGTCCATTTGTTTAAATAACTCACAGGCAACATAAAATGATGCTAATTCTTTAGAACCTAAATTAATAATTTTCATAATTAATCACCTCAAAAATTTGCTATCAACCAACATAAAAACAAACCCCTTAATTACATTTGGATTATAACACGATACAACATTTTTTTAGTACTAAAGTGATATGCCAACTTTAAAACACTGATATATATGAATAATTTTAAATTTCATAAAAGAAATTGAGCAGAGATGTACATTTATTGCGTTGTTTTTAGTAAAATAGACTGATAAACACATTGAATGGTGTAAGGAGTGAACGTGTTGGAACCTATCAAATATGAAGAAGTGATGAAATTACTCACCTCTTATGAAAATAAACCCGTTTACCTACATGTTGAGACGACAAATGGTGCATATGCTAACCATTTTGATGAACGTGTATTTAATGCAGGTACTTTTTTAAGAAATATACAAGTGACTTATGAACACGCACAACTAAAAGGCGGAGATAAAGATCCATACCGTATCGGTTTAAAACTTCGCGATGGCGGTTGGGTTTATGTTCAGGGACTAACACATTACGAAGTCAACCAAGATAACGAATGTCTCATAGCAGGATTTAATTATGAAGGGCAATTGGCTGCTACATTAGAAATTAGCGAAAAGCCATTTACTATATAGAGGAGGTCAAAATCATGACTGATGAAAGACATGTACTCGTGATATTCCCTCATCCAGATGATGAAACCTTCTCATCTGCGGGAACCATTGCAAGCTATATTGAAGCAGGCATTCCTGTAACCTATGCTTGTTTAACACTCGGTCAAATGGGCAGAAATTTAGGTAACCCCCCATTTGCCACAAGAGAATCATTACCGGATTATCGTGAAAAAGAATTAGAAGAGGCTGCTAAAGCGATTGGTATTACAGATTTACGCAAAATGGGATTACGAGATAAAACAGTAGAATTTGAACCCCATGATCAAATGGATGACATGATTAAAAAATTAATTGATGAAACGAATCCTTCATTAATTATTTCATTCTATCCTAAATTCGCTGTTCACCCTGATCACGAAGCAACTGGCGAAGCTGTAGTAAGAACTGTTGGACGCATGCCTAAAAATGAGCGTCCAAGGTTGACTTTAGTTGCATTCAGTAATGATGCGCCAGATATTTTAGGCGAGCCAGACATCCAAAACGATATTTCTAAATATAAAGACATTAAAATCAAAGCTTTTGAAGCACATGCATCACAAACTGGCCCTTTCTTAAAAGAATTAGCAAGTCCACAAGTAGATGGACAAGTTCATAGCTTTTTAGAAATCGAACCATTTTGGACATATCATTTCGAATCTTAATGGAGGTTAACAATGACAGAATTTGATTTATCTACACGAGAAGGCCGATGGAAACATTTTGGTTCTGTTGACCCTATCGAAGGTACGAAACCAACTACCAAAAATGAAATGACTGATCTACAAAGCACACACAAAAACTTCTTATTTGAAATAGAAGAAGTAGGTATTAAAAATTTAACCTATCCTGTATTGATTGATCAATTTCAAACAGCAGGTACATTTAGCTTTTCAACAAGTTTAAATAAAGATGAAAAAGGTATTAATATGAGCCGTATCTTAGAAAGTGTTGAAAAGCATTATAATAATGGTATTGAATTAGAATTTAATACGCTCTATCAAGTATTAAGAACATTACAAGAAAAGATGAACCAAAACGCAGCAGGTGTGGATGTTAGTGGCAAATGGTTCTTTGACCGCTTTAGTCCGGTAACCCAAATTAAAGCCATTGGAAATGCTGATGTCACTTATGGTTTAGCAATTGAAGGTACAAAAGTAACGCGCAAAGAATTAACGATTCAAGCCGCCGTTACGACATTATGTCCATGTTCAAAAGAAATTAGTGAATACTCAGCACATAATCAACGTGGTATCGTTACAGTGAAAACGTATTTAAATAAAGATGACATTGTCATTGATGATTATAAAGATAAAATTTTAGATGCAATGGAAGCAAATGCAAGCTCCGTACTTTATCCAATTTTAAAACGACCTGACGAAAAACGTGTCACGGAACGTGCTTATGAAAATCCACGTTTTGTTGAAGACTTAATCCGATTGATAGCAGCTGATTTAGTTGAATTTGATTGGATAGAAGGCTTTGATATTGAATGTCGTAACGAAGAATCCATACATCAACATGATGCTTTTGCACGTTTAAAATATAGAAAATAATAAAAGAAATGCAGTACTTCCAAATATATCAATTTTGGAAGTACTGCATTTTTTATTTTGTCATATGCATTTTCTTTTCACCTGGTCTAACAAAGCACATTGCAATGATACTAATTAATGATGCAACCACTGCAGATACAAACATTGAGGAGTAGCCATAAGATGCTACTAAATAGCCTGTTAATGTTGGCGCAATGACTGTTGCAGTATTAACAAAGAAATGTGTAATACCACCGTATGTGCCTGTATTGTTAGGAGTTGTATCAATGATTACAGCCCAATATACGGCATTAGGTAAGAAAATGAATGCGTTTCCAATCATCATTAAAATCATGACCGCTACGATACTATGTGTAAACGGAATAATCAAAAAGCATGTAGCAGCGCAAATCATACCTGCTATTGAAAGTCCAGATCTCGCAATTCGTAGACTTCCTGTCTTTTTTCTAAGCCAATCTGATAATTGACCACCGAAGTATGCTGTAAAGACTGCCCCAATCCATGGGATCATACCTAAATACCATAATGAATGGATTTCAAAATGATATTCATCCTGTAAATATTTAGGCGTCCAAGTTAAAATTAAAAAATTTACATATTGGAAACCAAAATAACCTAACATGTTACAAATTAACGTAGTACTTGTAAAAAAATGATACCATTTTTCTTTAGATTGTTCTGTATCAACTGTCTTTTCGACATTTAAACTATCCTCAGTAGATCGAATAGATTGTAATTCTTCTTCAGAAATTCTTTTATTATCTTCAGGGTAATCTGTAAATACCATAGACCAAACAACTACCCAAATCAGGCCTAATATCCCTAGCAAGATAAATAGTAAACGCCAATTAGAAATTGTTAAAAAACCTGAAACAATGGGTGCTGTAATGAGTGCACCTAATGGTACACCGATTAATCCTAATGCAGATAATAAACCTCTTTCTTTAGGCGCAGCCCAATTGGCATTGGTTTTACTAATTGTAGAAAAAATAGGCCCTTCAGCCACACCAAACATGACACGCAACATGCCGAATCCTGCTAAAGCAGAACCTCCAAATACTGCAATACCTAATTCACCAGCAAATGCCATAGCAATTTCTACTAATGACCAAGCAGTTCCTGCTACAATCCATACAAATTTCGGTCCTTTTTTATCCGCTGTAATACCCCCTAACAGCGAACCAAACATATAACCATAACCAAAATAACCTAGAATAGAGCCCCAAGCAATCGTATCAAAACCAAATTCTTTGATAATATCCTCTTGAGCGTATGAAATAGCACCCCTATCAATATAATTAATCATTGTCATAATGACAATCATCGTAATAATAAAATAGCGATAACGCTTCATTATTTCCCACCCCTTCATGAACTTTTAAACTCGTTAGTAGTGTAGCACAGTTACATTTGGAAGCGCTACCATAAATAGTTAGAATTTTAAAATAATTAGAAAAAAAGCGAAATGTTGTATGCATTAATATATTTAGATGTAATAAACATGTTATAATTAATGAAAAATATACTAAATATGAGGTATTTATATGAATTATTTTGTAGGTTTTAATTTAGGAAGTACATTGACAGGTATTGAAAAAGCCATGATAAATCGTACTAATCTTTTTAAAAAAGCAGGATTGCCAGCTAAATGTGTTTTTATTAAATGGAATCGATTTTTATATAATTATTATAATAAATTTATAAATAAAGACGATATTATCAACATGTATGACTTTTTTCAAGAAGTAGAGAATTTAAATGAAACTTATCAATTTGATTGGATTAGTTATTGGGAAGATCAATGTAATTATGATATAGAATATGTTCCAAATACGAACGATGTAAGGGTCTATAATAATGGTATTTTTATTATATATGCTCATTTTTTCAATTCTAGTCATAAAAACATTGATTACATTAACTATTTTGATAAAAATAGAAGAAAAGTTAAAAGAGAATTATTTGATGTTAGAGGCTTTTTAAGTTGTACTAAGTTATTGACTGGAAACCAAAATACGGTATATGAATCATATCATAACGCAAATGGTGAAATTGTAATTGAAAAATATTATCATGCTCAATCAGACAAAGATACGTTAGATTTGATTGTATTGAATTTTGATAATAAAAATCATTATTTTTATCAAGAAGAAGAGTTAGTAGCTTATTTTATCGAAACTTTATTCCAAGAAAATGATTTATTCTTTAGTGATAAAAACCTATACACTGCACCTGCCTTTAATTTAACTTCAACAAATATTCCGGTAGTTGCTGTTTTACACAGTACACACGTAAAAGATTCAAATAATGTTTCTACATCTAATTACAAAAATGTATATAAAGAAATTTTTAACAATTTATCTAGATACCAAGCTATAATTGCATCGACAAATGAACAAAAGTTAGATGTATCTCATCGTGTTAATTCAGAAATCCCTGTTCACAATATACCTGTTGGTTTTACAAATCCTATTAAATTAGCAAATAATAATATCAATCATAACAAATTAATTTCTGTAGCTAGATATTCACCAGAAAAACAACTTGATCACCAACTCAGATTAATTAAAAAATTAAAAAATAGTTTTCCAAATATAGAATTACATATGTATGGTTCAGGAATGGAAAAAGTTAAATTACAAAATCTTATAAAAGAGCAAGATTTAGAGAATCATGTATTTTTACGTGGTTTTTTACCAGATTTAGAAAACGAATTTAATGATGCCTATCTGTCAATTATAACAAGTAATATGGAGGGCTTTTCTTTAGCACTGCTTGAATCATTAGCACACGGAGTTCCAACTATAAGTTACAATATTAAATATGGTCCTAAAGAAATGATTAATAATGGCGAAAATGGCTATTTAATTGAAAAAAATGATGAAGATGCATTATACGAAAAAGTAAAATATCTATTAGATAATCCTGAACTACAACACGAATTTTCACTAAATAGCATACAAGTTGCCAATCAATTTTCTGAAGATCATTTAATTAAACAATGGCATTCCTTCCTTAAAACGTTATAATTTCTAATAATCATAAAAATTCCCAAGATACATTTTGTACCTTGGGAATTTTATTACCCTTTAATCCTTAAATGCTTTTTGGTATTGTACATACCCTGAAAGGAAGTGCTCAATATCATCTATTCTGACTCTATATCCTTGGTCTTTAACAAAAAATGATCCCAAGATTCTTTGAGGATTTTTAAAGTACATTGCTACTTCAGGGTAAAAATAGCCAATCCTCTGATAGTCTGCTCTCAAATGAATAGTGTCTATAAATTTGTCTTCATCAATATTCTCATTAATTAAATTTTGTTTACCAATAGATTTTGCTTTTTGAATCAAACGATAAGTAGCCATCAGTAATTCTAAAAATGTAGCAAAAGCTAATTTATTTCTTCTTATAAAAGCAAGATTTTCATTGACATTTTTAATACCGAAAATAATATATTTATCCTCTGGTTTTATTTGTACTAACTCATTTGTACAATATCCTAACCAATGATCGTGATATTGCCAATACTCGTTTTTAATGAAGAATTCAAATAAATTTTCAACTGTTTCTAACCATAAATTATTTTTATCATGTTGATATAATCTTAATAATGCTAACGCTGCCTCACCATCATAATAAACAATTCTAAACTTCTCTTTAACAGATAAATCAGGATAGTTTAATACATGAGTAGTTTCAAAGGTATCTTTATTAATCATTGTTAATATACCATTAGCTACTTTTTGGGCCACTTTTAGATAGCGCTCATTATTTTTCACCTTAAGATATTCACAAATGGCAAAAATAAATGAAGCATTTTGGCCTAATTTTATCTCATTACTATTTTCTGTATCATCAAAAACGTAACAATTACCATCTTTTTCTAAAATATAGTTTTCAATAATGAAATCAATTGCCTTTTCTACTGGTTCGACTGATTGATCTATATAAGTTAATCCTTCTATTAAAGCATAGGTAGATGAAGAATGTCGTAAAATATTATAAAAATTAATTTTTTTATCAAAGTGTGGGAAATAACCATAATTATACTTACCGTTTTCCCCTAGCATATTTAATAAATAAGGCACACTGCTGTTGATTAGTTTATCTATTTCATCTGATAAGTTATCAACTTTACGTAATCCTTTTCTGTTACCTTCAGGCCATAATTCAAAAACTTCCTCTTCATCTAATATAAAACTTTGAGTGAAAAATTTAATGACATTTTTATCGTTATAAAATTCATGGGTAAAACCTTTTTTATGGTTGGTATACTTTCTTAAATAATTATTAATATTATCTTCTGATAACTCTATATTTCCTGTTTCTTTATTTGGTTTTACAAAAGCATTAATATTAATTTCTTCAGGTAAAAATGCTAAGTTCCAGTATTGGTCAAAAGCAATACCAAATTGTACATAATTACGACGCGTTTCTTCCAATTCTTCTTTAATTTGTTTAAATGATATATTTTCTTCACCAGTAACAAAATCAAGTTTTATCCATTGAGGATACTCACCAGATTGTTTTTTAAACTTTAAGCATAGCTTATTAATATCTCTCTATCTATATAGTTAGTCTTTTTTAATAATTTAATAGTCGCTTTAACATTTGCTTTTCCTAAACTTACAAATACGTAGGCGTCTTTATAATCCTCTGTTTTTATGAAACTTAATAATTTGTTTATTTTTTCTTCAATTCTCATGATTACCTCCATTTACATAACATATATTAATTATAACATTTTCCTCAATTATGTAACTTATAAAAACAATAAAAACCAGGTTTTTTAAACCTGGCTTTTACCATTAATAAATATTGTATTTTTATTTGATATTATTTGTTATCTGCATCTTTTTTACGGCGTCTACCGAATAAGAATAAAGATCCTAAGCCAGCAAATAATGATCCGAATAATGTCGCATTATTTGAATTTGATTGTTCACCAGTTTCTGGTAATGCTTCTCTGTCGGAATGATCTTTATCAGCATCTTTGTCTGAGTCGCTATCTGAGTCTGAGTCGCTGTCTGAATCTGAGTCGCTGTCTGAGTCTGAATCGCTGTCTGAATCTGAGTCGCTGTCTGAATCTGAGTCGCTGTCTGAATCAGAATCGCTATCTGAGTCTGAATCGCTGTCTGAATCAGAATCGCTGTCTGAGTCGGAATCGCTATCTGAGTCGCTGTCTGAATCTGAGTCGCTGTCTGAATCAGAATCGCTATCTGAGTCTGAATCGCTGTCTGAATCAGAATCGCTATCTGAGTCTGAATCGCTGTCTGAATCAGAATCGCTATCTGAGTCTGAATCGCTGTCTGAATCAGAATCGCTATCTGAGTCAGAATCGCTGTCTGAGTCGGAGTCGCTGTCTGAATCTGAATCACTGTCTGAGTCTGAGTCACTGTCTGAATCGGAATCGCTATCTGAGTCGGAGTCGCTGTCTGAATCTGAGTCGCTATCCGAGTCGGAATCGCTATCTGAGTCGGAGTCGCTGTCTGAATCGGAATCACTGTCTGAGTCTGAGTCACTGTCTGAATCGGAATCGCTATCTGAGTCAGAATCGCTGTCTGAGTCGGAGTCGCTGTCTGAATCTGAGTCGCTGTCTGAGTCTGAGTCGCTATCTGAATCGGAATCACTGTCTGAGTCGGAATCGCTGTCTGAATCTGAGTCGCTGTCTGAATCAGAATCGCTGTCTGAGTCTGAATCGCTGTCTGAATCTGAGTCGCTGTCTGAATCAGAATCGCTGTCTGAATCTGAGTCGCTGTCTGAATCAGAATCGCTATCTGAGTCTGAATCGCTGTCTGAATCAGAATCGCTATCTGAGTCGGAGTCGCTGTCTGAGTCAGAATCACTATCTGAGTCGGAGTCGCTATCTGAGTCTGAGTCGCTGTCGGAATCTGAATCACTGTCTGAGTCTGAGTCACTGTCTGAATCGGAATCGCTATCTGAATCTGAGTCGCTATCTGAATCGGAATCACTGTCGGAATCTGAGTCACTATCTGAGTCGGAATCGCTATCTGAATCTGAGTCGGAGTCACTATCTGAGTCTGAATCACTATCTGAATCTTCTTCGAAGTAACCATTGTCTATTGTGAAATCATCATGATCTTTGATAGTTACATGTACATCTTCCCCATCAGCATCTTTATCATCATCACTAGAATCTACTTTAGTTTGTGTTAAGTTTGCTGGTTTATCAAAATGAACAACGTAATCACCATTATCTAAATTATCAAAACGATATTTACCATTTTCATCTGTTGTTGTTGTTTGAAGCACGTTACCATCTTTGTCTTTTAATGTAACAGTTACACCAGGAATCCCTTTTTCAGTATCATCTTGTTTACCGTCTTTGTTTGTATCTAACCAAACATAATCACCTAAACTATATTTTGGTGTTTTATAGAAACCACTATCTAATGTCCAGTTATCTGCATCTTTAATCACACCAGTAGTAGTTAAGCCATCTGAATCGACACTATCATCTGTACCAGCATTTGCTGTTGTTGGTGTATAACCTTCTGGAGTTGAGAATTCAACTGTGTACGTTCCATTTGTTAAGTCATTAAATTGATATTTACCAGTGAAATCTGTAGTAGTACGATCTAATTCTTTTCCATTAGCATCTTTAAGGATGACGTATACACCTTGAATACCTTTTTCATCAGCATCTTGTTTACCGTCTTTATTCGTATCTTCCCATACGTAATCACCTAATGAATATTTTTTTAAATCTCCATTAGCAGTGGAAGATCCTGCAGCAGTTGAATAAGAGTTAGACCAAGTATAAATTTTTTCATTAGTATCTAAACGGTAATCAATTTTACCATTCGTATCATTTGCTGTATCTAGAGGATAGGCAACTTGTTCAATAATATATTGCTTATTACTACTTCTTGCTCCGTTTAATAAATCAACAGTTGCAGTTTGATTGTTATTACTGTAATTAATTTTAAAATTACTAGTTACGTCCTTAAGATTAGATGTATCTGGTGTAAAACTATCTACAAATTGGTTTTGATCTGTTACTTCATAGATTTTGAAGTTATTTTTAGTTGGATCGAATTTAAATCCCGTTAGGTTTGTAGTAAATATTTCTTTCGTAAATGTTGATTTAGGTTGGTTAATGTAAGCTGTCATATGACGTGCTAATGTACCATTTTCAATATAATTTGTACTTGTAATGATAGGTGCATTCTCTTTATTACCATAATCCACAATAACATCTTTAGAATATGATTGATTACCTAAAGTGACTTGCATTGGATAAGCCGTTTTATCAGTTGTTGCATTTTCACGTTTAGCAAACGTAATCTGTTCAAAACTACCTTTAATATTATTATATTGATCAACGTAGTTAGTAAATGTATAAGTAGTTGAATTAGTATTACTATCGTAAATACCTTTAGCAACTAATCCACCATTTGCATCATATAAATTCTGTTGAGTAGAAGGTAAACTTACTGAACCAGGACGGAAGTAGTCACCGTATTGGAAAGTCATTTGATCGCCTTCATGTACATCATCATCGATTGTATAATCTGCTTTTAATTTTAAAACATCACTTGATGTAGCCCAGAATTCTTTTTGTCCTGTTTGAGGATTTGTATGTCCTTTATCAATAGCTATATCGATATTAGAAAAATGAACTTTATCATTTACATTTGTACCTTGTCTTACTGCTGCTAATTTTTTAATACCTAAACGATTAACAGGTTTTGGTGTTGATGTAGTTGAACGTGGTGTAGCATACGTTGTTGTTGAATCTTTTTTATTTGAATAATCTTGAGCTAGTACACTTAATAATGTTGTTTCATCAAGATTCTTATAATCTAAATCTAAGTTTTCAACTTGTGCTTTTGCATCTTCTTTGCTTGTATTGTTTGTATCAGCAATATAATTCGTTAAAGCTTCTTGTTTATCTTCAGTTGTTGATGCATTTTGAACATCATTTATTACTGTATCAAATTTCTGTGTTGTTTTTGCTTCTGGTGAATTTTGAGTTTGAGTTGTTGGTTGAGTTGATTGTTCTGTAGTTGTTTCTTGAGAATCAGTTTGGTTTGATTCTGGAGTTTGATCTGTAGTTGTTGGAGTTTCTTTTGTTGTGTCAGCTTTTGGTGTTTCTGTTGTTGCTGGCTCTTCTTTTGTTGTGTCAGCTTTTGGTGCTTCTTCCGTTGTTGCTGGCTCTTCTTTTGTTGTGTCAGCTTTTGGTGCTTCTTCTGTTGTTGCTGGCTCTTCTTTTGTTGTGTCAGCTTTTGGTGTTTCTGTTGTTGCTGGCTCTTCTTTTGTTGTGTCAGCTTTTGGTGCTTCTTCCGTTGTTGCTGGCTTTTCTTTTGTTGTGTCAGCTTTTGGTGCTTCTTCTGTTGTTGCTGGCTCTTCTTTTGTTATGTCAGCTTTTGGTGCTTCTGTTGTTGCTTCTTCTGAAGTGCTAGCTTCATTTGTTACATCAACTTGTTCAGGAATGTCATTATTGTTAGTTGCTTGTTCACTAGTTTGAACATCACCTTTTTGTTTAACACTGTCTTGTGATGATGTATCTTCGTTAGATTGTGTAGATTCTTCAGTACTTGTTTTCTCAGCAGCTTGCGCTTCGTTATTACTAATACCGAATACTAATGTAGCTCCGACTAAAATTGACGCCGTCCCTACTGTAAATCGTCTGATTGAGTACTTGTTCATTTTGTTTGGTAAAAAATCCATTCTTTTCTTCATATATTTCCTCCTAGAGAAATTTTTCATAATTATATGTAACAACCATATATATTATATATTCTTTTGATTGCTAACACAAATATAATACAAGCAATATTATTTTACAACACATAATATTTTAATAATAAAGTTCATACACTTAGTATTCTAAATATAATAAAACAAATAATGAATTAAAAATAGAAATTACATTTGTTAAAACATTCAGTTTGAAAATTTTTCAAATAAATAATCCTTTTGAAAGCTATATGTCATATAGTTACGCTATAAAATAATGATTAATCGATTCGCACTATATTTTTAATGACAAATATAACAATCAAAAGGATTATTGTTTTATATAATGTAGATATTTAGAAATTAGTATATTTTCTAACTACTCTTTAATATCTATTCAATACTTGTTTGAGTTGATTTTAATCATTTTCTATTTTAGTTGTGCTTTTATTTTAAATGGTCATATGGACTATTATTTACGAAAGATACAATTTGATCTACAAATAATCTAGCACGTAACTGGAATTCATCATCTTCTAAATATAATGTGCCATCATCTAATTTAGCGTAATCACTATCATGCGTAGCAATTTGCGTAGGTACAGCAATGCCTAATAAACTTCTCACGATAATTCTTAAATGTGATAGTGGTTCAGAACTTACAATACCACCACTATTTCCAATCAATCCAACAGGTTTCATTTTAAAGTAATCCATATTCAAGTGGTCTAATGCGTTTTTTAAAATACCTGAAAATGAACCGTGGTAATTAGGTGTCCCTAATATGAAGAAATCCGCTTCCATAGCCTTACTTTGTAATAAATCAACATTATTTTTAATCTCTTCAGTCGCTTGTGTTGTCCCTGCAAAATCAAGTTGATGTATAGGATTTTTCGCTAATTCAAAAATTTCCAACTCTACACCATGTTCTTCGAATTGACCTTGTAAATATTGGGACAATGCGTGTGTATGAGATCCTAATTGTGCACTACCGATAATTGCTAGTCCTTTCATTATCTATATCTCCTTTGTCGATTGTATTATTTTTTCTGATCAATCAATTTCATTATAGCTTTACCAACACCACTATTTTCATTAGTGTCAGTAGTGTATGTTGCAATTGCCTTCACTTCCGATGCGGCATTTTCCATTGCAACAGGATAGCCAACACGTTCTAACATAGACATATCATTCAAGTTGTCACCAAGCGCCATTACATTTTCCATTTTCACACCTAAACGTTCTGCGATTGTTTCCAACGCAATACCTTTTTGGGCATCTGAATGTGTAATTTCTAAATTTCCTCTTGAAGAAGAAGATATAGCTAGGTTAGGTGACGTTGCAAGTTCTTGTCCAACACGATCCATTTTTCCTAAATCAGGATTGAAGGCTAACACTTTCATTATTAATTCACCAGGGATGTCCTCTATCGCATCGTAGCTATCAACAACTTTTAAAGTTCCATTCTTAATACGTTTTTGAATACCATTTTTAATTTTTTCGACATCTGCTTTTTGACCTGCTCTCTCAGCGATATCAATATAAATATCCAAATCACGTTGTGGATCTTCAGTATAAATACCTCTATTGGTATAGATTTGGTAATAAATACCTTCCTCTTTTAATTTTGAAGTAACTTTATGCACTAATTCATGATTCAAATGAGAGGTACTCATTATATTGAATGTTTCATCTCGAACCTCTGCCCCATTCAAGCAAATATAAGGTACTTTCAAATCTGTCTCAGCAACTGGCGTGTTAGCTTCATAAAATGCTCTACCTGTCGCTATGACTACAGTAATACCTTGTTCTTGGGCATATCGAATTGCTTGCTGATTTTCTTCTGAAATTTCGTGTGCTGCGTTTAATAACGTACCATCCATGTCTGTTGCTATTAACTTAATCATTCGTTAACCTCGTTTCATACTATATAGTATTCATTATATTAAAGATTCGTGGATTGACAATAACTTGCCTTACTACACTATTCTAACAAATCCGATTCATGATTTAGTATAGCCCGTTTGTTGGATTTTTTCTTTTTTCTTAACTTTCTAAAGAAGTTTCTTAGTAAATCACCACATTGTTCTTCTAAAAGTCCACTCTCTACTTGTGCTCTATGATTAAAGTCCGATTGCGTCAATAAATTCATTAAACTGCCTGAACATCCGCCTTTAGGATCTGCTGCGCCATATTTAATATATGGTATTCTACTCATGACAATAGTGCCTGCACACATCACACAAGGTTCTAACGTGACATATAAAGTACAATCTTCAAGTCGCCAACTACCTATTACTTTGGCTGCCCGTTCAATAGCTAAATGTTCAGCATGGGCCGTAGGTTGTTGCATCGTTTCTCTCAGATTATGCGCTCTTGCGATTACATGACCGTTCTTAACTATAATTGCACCAATGGGAACTTCACCTAGTAGTTCGGCTTTTTTAGCTTCTTGGATTGCAAGTTTCATATAATATTCATCAGTTTCCATTCGTGTCCAGACACCTCACTTGTGTTACAATACTCACTGTCTATCTTAACATTTGGAGAAGTGAATATGAATAAACCATTTATCGCAATTGAAGGTCCAATCGGTGTTGGAAAATCTTCTCTTGCCCACAAATTAAGTCAATCCTTAGATTTTTATGAAGAAAAAGAAATTGTCGATGAAAATCCATTTTTATCTGACTTTTATGATGACATTTCAAAATGGAGTTTCCAAACAGAAATGTTCTTTTTATGTAATAGATACAAACAGTTTAAAGATATCGAGTCACTTCATAAAGGTATAGTAAGTGATTATCACATTTATAAAAATAAAATCTTTGCTAAAAATACATTAGACAGTCATGAATTCAATAAATTCTCACGTATATATGACATTTTAACTGAGGATTTAACAATGCCAAATACAATTATCTTTTTAGATGCAGAATTAGATGTATTAAAACACAGAATTGCTAAAAGAAATCGTAGTTTCGAACATCAAATCGAAGATGATTATTTACTGGCTTTGAAACGTGATTATCATACATTTTATAGTTCTTTAAAAGATAGTAACGTTCAAGTATTGCACATCAATACGTCAAATATGGATTTTGTCAATAATAACAAAGATTATCAAGAGATACTTACTCAGGTAAAATCAATGATTGGAGATAAATAAAATGAATTCATTTAACATACCACAAGATGCCATTATCACAATTGCAGGTACAGTAGGTGTCGGTAAGTCTACCCTTACTCAAGCTTTAGCAGATAAGTTAAATTTTAAAACCTCATTTGAAAATGTAGATCATAATCCATATTTGGATAAATTCTATCAAGATTTTGAGCGTTGGAGCTTTCATTTACAAATCTACTTTTTAGCAGAACGTTTTAAAGAACAGAAGCGTATGTTTGAGTATGGTGGTGGATTTGTACAAGACCGTTCTATATATGAAGACGTAGATATCTTTGCCAAAATGCATGAAGAAGAAGGAACTATGAGTCAAGACGATTTTAATACTTATTCAGAACTATTCAATGCCATGGTCATGACACCTTATTTTCCAAAGCCAGATGTACTTATTTATTTGGAATGTGATTATGACGAAGTCATTGAACGCATCAAGCAGCGTGGTCGTGACATTGAAATTGATACCAACCCTGAATATTGGCAAAAATTATTCGAACGTTACGATCATTGGATTAATAACTTTAATGCTTGTCCAGTTGTTCGCGTGAATATAAATGAATACGATATTCATAACGACCCTGACACACTTAATCCTATTATCGATAAAATTGCACATGTTATCGATACGTATCGTCAAGTTGACCCAAGATAATCAATAACCAAATATTTAAGCTCCCAACTTTATTTACCCACATATATAGTGGAGACAAAGTCGGGAGCTTTTTTATTTTAAAAATCACGATTATTATTGTTTATCAAGCACTTGTTTAACTTCACTCGCACTTTCAACGATGACATCCGCTTCGTGAAGTTCTTCTTTTTTAGCAATACCTGTTAAGACACCAATACTCAATCCTAATTGTGCATTAATTGCAGTCTTCATGTCATTTGCTGTATCCCCTACAATCACTACATGTTCTGGTTTAACATCATAGACTTCGAATAATGGGTCTAATACTTTGGGACTCGGTTTTTCTTCAGCATGTGTTTCAGTTGAAATAACTAAATCGAATAAATGTTTTGATTGTGTTGCTTCTAAAAATTGGGTAACCCCTTTTTTAGTATCACTTGTTACAATGCCTATTTTATAGCCATCTTGACGTAAAGCTACAATCGTATCGTATACACCATCTACCCAATGATTTTCAGGCTCTCTTGAGTCCACTAACTCTTGACTCGTATTTCTTGTCCATTCAGATGTGTCTTGACCGGTAACATCATCGAAGGATTTGATCATTTCACCTAGAGATCCTGAACCCATCACAGAATCTGGAACAATTTTATCATCTATGATTCCTAATTGTCTGTGCGCTACTTCTTTATCATGAACAGGAAATGTATCTAACAATTTATCAACCAGACGTATACCAATTTTTTCCCAACTCTTATCAAACTCTATTAACGTGCCATCTTTATCAAACAGTATCCATTCCATTGATATCACTACACTCCATATTTTATTTTTGTTTCAATACGTATTATTGTAGTACAACCATAGTTAAAAATGTAGGAAAGACACTTTAGAGTAAATTCTCAAAACAAACATAATCATCTTAATCCAAACGATAGGAATAACATTTTAACTTCAACACATATATGCACATTGTGATTGCTTATAAAAAAACTAGAAACCTTTAATAAAGGCTCCTAGCATTAATTTAATATTTTAATATCTAGGCACTACAAAACGCCAACCGTGACGATCTTCTAGTGAACCATTTTGAATACCTGTATATTCATTATAAAGTTTTGTCGTAATTTCACCTGGTTCATTGTTATTAATGACAATTTCTCTATCTTCATAACGCAAAGTTCCTACCGGTGAAATAACTGCTGCTGTACCAGTACCAAATACTTCGGTTAACTCACCTTTGTCGTACGCTTCAAATAATTCGTCAATAGAAACTCGACGTTCTTCAACTTCATAACCTAAATCTTGTGCTAATTCGATAATAGATTTACGTGTTATACCAGGTAAAATACTACCATTTAATGCAGGTGTAACGATTTTTCCGTTTTCAACAAAGAAGATATTCATACTGCCTACTTCTTCAACGTACTTTTGTTCAACACCATCTAACCAAAGCACTTGGTCGTAACCTAATTTGTTAGCATTCGTTTGCGCTAATAAGCTCGCAGCATAGTTACCTGCTACTTTAGCAAACCCTACACCACCACGTACTGCACGTACATACTCATCTTCAACATAAATTTTAGTTGATTTTAGTGTGTCACCACCATAATAAGCACCTGATGGTGATAAGATAATGAATAATTTATATGAATGAGATGCTCTTACGCCAAGAATGCCTTCAGTCGCAAATACAAATGGACGAATATATAATGATTGACCTTCGCCTTCTGGAATCCAATCACGTTCAACATCTACTAATTGTTTCAAACCTTCTAACAACACTTCTTCATCTACTTCTGGCATTTCCAAACGTGCTAAAGAATTATTAATTCGTTTGAAGTTTTGATCTGGGCGGAATAAAACAACTTCATCATTATATTTATATGCTTTCAAACCTTCAAATACAGCTTGACCATAATGTAAACCTTGAGCGGCTGGTGAAATTTCAAATGGTGCATAAGGCACTATTTTTAAATCATGCCAACCCTTATCAGCATCATAATCATAACTCAACATATAATCTGTAAAGTATTGACCAAACCCTAAATTCGAATTATCTGGTTTTTCTTTTAGCGTATCTCGTTTCTCAAATTTAACTTGTTCTGTCATGATAACGGCCTCCTAATATTGCTACCAATATAAATAGTTATACTAGATTATAGCAATCGTATATTTAGTATTCAATAAATTTTCCGAAAATTCAAACTAAATACTAATATGTATTATATACTAAGTAAAACACTATCGGTTTTATCTTACAAGTCAAGTAACTGCTGGAAGATAAAAATTACTCCTTCTAATGTAAAAATAATTAGAAGGAGTAAAACTAACATTTACAACGTTAAATTGATTAAGTAGATTATTTTGTTGCTTTTTCTTTATCTTCAATGGCATCTAACATTAATTTAGTCATACTTTCTAAATCGTATTTAGGATTGAAGCCCCATTCGCCACGTGCACAACTTGTATCAATACTATCTGGCCAACTTTTAGCAATACCTTCTCGTACAGGATCCACATCATAGTCTAATGTAAAGTCTGGATAATGTTCTTGGATAGCTTCTTTAACCATTTCGGGATCAATACTCATAGCACTTAGATTATAACCATTTCTAGTTTCTAATTTAGCACCATCAGCTTCCATTAATTGAATAATAGCTTCAATTGCATCGTCCATGTACATCATATCCATAAATGTGCCTTTATCAATATAACTTGTATAATGATTTTCTCTAACTGCTTTAAAGTATATTTCTACAGCATAATCTGTAGTACCACCGCCTGGTTCTTTAATATGTGAAATTAATCCTGGGAATCTTACACTGCGTGTGTCTACGCCAAATTTCGTAAAGTAATATTGACATAATAATTCTCCGGCAACCTTGTTAACACCATACATTGTTGTAGGTTGTTGAATTGTGACTTGTGGCGTATTGACTTTAGGTGTTGAATCTCCAAATGCACCAATTGAACTTGGTGTGAAGAAATGTAAATCGTATGTACGCGCTGCTTCTAAAGCATTCATTAATCCACCCATATTTAAATCCCAAGCAAACATAGGGTTCTTCTCTGCTGTAGCTGATAATAAAGCAGCCATGTGCATTAACGTATCAGCTTCAAAATCCTTAACTAATTCAAACATTTTGTCACGATCTGTTACATCTAAAATTTCAAAAGGCCCATCATTAACTGGTGAATCCGCTTCTGGTTCTCTAATATCCGTAGCTAGTACATTATCTGTTCCATAAATTTCTCTACATTTAACTACTAATTCTGTACCTATTTGTCCTAAAGCACCTGTTATCATAATTTTTTTCATTATAAATCTCTCCTTGTGTTTATAGAAAATTCGTTGTCTTTCTCGTGTGAACAAATTCTCGATTTACATCTATATTATAATATAAAAGCGCTTTCTTGTATATATAGTGAGTACAAAGTTAAAATTTCTATTTTTTGTTATTAAATCAATATTTAGAGAAAATTCTATATTTATTACTCACAATGACATACACGTTAATCAAATATTAATAAACCTTAAAATTACAGTAAATTATGTTTATACAATATTTTTATTTAAAATTTATATGCTAAAATTGACTTGTTATATTTTTGATTATTAAGGAGGCCAATATGAAGCGTCTATTTTTTTCATTCATATTAATCATGTTGATTTGTTTAGGTTTTATAAATCATCCTATACAAGCAGCTGAAAATCAAAGTGACAATCAAAAGAGCAATGCCACAACAACTCAACAAATAAATACAAGTAGTCAAGATTCAACGCCAAGAGCCCACATAGAACAGCAACTTTCAAAAGACGATACTACGACATCGTTACCTGAAGATAAAACTAATCATACGTCTTCAAATAATAACAATGATAATTCGCAAAATATTTCTTTACATAAAGAGGAACGAGCGAAACATCAAAACAAAGTAGATGATACAAATACTCAAAGTAATGGCAACAATAGAAATGATTTAGTAAATAAAAATGCTACAAACACAACTTCTTATCATTTAAATACACAACACGAGCAACCAAATTCAAATACCAAGGAACCAGTAGTTAATATTAAAAAGAATTCAAATACACCAAAGCAACAGTTAAAAGAACAGCAATCTTCAACTAAAAATCAAAGTAACAATGATAAAAATCATCAACAGCAGGCTGATCAGAACAAGCAACTATATGTAACTTCTACACAAACACAAGAAAAAGCTAAAAATAATGATAGCTCGAAAACAAAAAGTACTAACAAAAATGAACATAAAATTTTACATACAAACGATATCCATGGTCGTTTTGTTGAAGACGATGGAAAAGTCATTGGTATGCCTAAAGTTAAAGGCCTTAAAGATAAAGAAAATCCCGATTTATTATTAGATTCTGGTGATGCTTTCCAAGGCTTACCTGTGTCTAATAATTCTAAAGGTGAAGAAATGGCAAAGTCTATGAATAGTGCCGGTTATGATGCCATGACTCTAGGCAATCATGAATTTGATTTTGGATATGACCAATTACTTAAATTAAAAAAGCAGCTAAACTTTCCGATGATCACTTCAAATGTTTATAAAAATGGCAAAAGTGACTTCGAACCATCAACAATAATCAATAAAAATGGAATTCGATATGGTATCGTCGGAGTGACCACTCCAGAAATTAAAACTAAGACTTCACCATCGGCTGTAAAAGGTGTTGAATTTAAAGATCCACTGACAAGTGTGAAACGTGCTATGAATGACATTAAAGATCAAGTAGATGTTTTTGTCATTTTATCTCATTTAGGTGTAGACCCTAATACTAAAAAAGAATGGCGTGGCGATTATTTGACTGAACAATTATCGAAAGATAAATCATTTAAACAATCTATCATCGTGTTAGATGGTCACTCTCATACTGTCATTAAAAATGGTAAGTCATACGATAAAAATGTATTAGCTCAAACGGGAACAGCATTAGAAAATGTGGGACGCATCCGATTTAATAGAGAGGATAATCACACGAAAAATCTTAAAGCTGATTTAATTAACGTTGCTGATACAAAAAACATTCAGCCTGACACTAAAATTGAAAAACAAGTAAACAAAGCGAATGATGACTTCTTAAAAGCGACATCAACAGTCATTATTCCTAATAACAAAGTGAAACTTAATGGTGAACGTAATGTTGCCCGTACACAAGAAACAAATTTAGGTAATTTAATTACCGATGCAATGGAGGATTATGCTTCTAAGAAGTTTAGCCATCGACCTGATTTTGCTATTACGAATGGTGGTGGCATTAGAGCGTCTATCGATAAAGGTAAAGTAACTCAAAATGACATTATTACTGTTTTACCTTTCGGAAACTTAATCTCTCAAATTAAAGTAAAAGGCTCTGACGTAAAAAAAGCTTTTGAACATAGTTTAAGTGCACCTACAGAATCAAAAAATGGCAAACCACAGTTGACGGCAAATGGTGGCTTCTTACAAGTATCTAAGTCTATTCGCATTGGGTTCGATATGGATAAAAAGTCAGGCGATAGAGTTACAGATATACAAATCATTAATCATGATACTGGTAAATTCGAAAAGTTAGACCCAAATAAAACATATTATGTAGCAACAAATGATTTCACAGCTAATAAAGGTGATGGTTATGACATGTTCGGAGGCAAACGAGAAGAAAGTGCTTCTTTAGATGAAGTAGTTGCTCAATACATTAAAAATGCTGATTTATCTAAATATGATACCAACAAACCTGAAAGAATCATCAATGGTCAACTGCCTCAAAATAATAAACATAGTGACAAAGTCGTTCCACCTCCAAAAACAAAAGACATTAAAACGACTTATTACCCTGGAAATAATGTAGCGACAATCTCATCACATCAAAGAAACCACTTAGGCAAACCTTCAAACAGAACGGTTAGTCATATCGATGCCTACCAACCAAGCCCTAGCAATAAAATATCAATAGCGACTCAAAACAATACGCATCATCATGATAAGTCATTAAATAAAAAGCGCAGTGAAACATCAAATCAAAGTGATGACCAAATCAAAACTAATATATTTAATACAAAATCTACTTATCTAAGAAGCGCAACATCATATTCTCAATCAAATTTAGATATCGTAAAATCTAACACTAAACATATACAAAACATGTATAATGGAGAACGTTCTCAACAATCGACTCATGACAATTTAGCTATTCTTCCTAATACAGGAGGTAGCAATCATTCTGATGTAATCGCACTATTAGTAGCGATAACTGGCATCACTTTATTATATTCACGTAAAAAATCTGCATAATATAAAGAAGGTCATGAGACAGTATTGCATGTCTCATGACCTTCTTATTACAATCTTTATTCCATTAGAAAGTCTTTAAATGTTTGTGGCTTGTCGTTAACTAAGTTTTCAAAATCGTTAGAATGTTGATCCAGTAATCCCCTTGCGCCTGCTTCATACATAGATGCTAGAAGTGCTCCAAATCCTTTTGGTTCATCATACATATTTGCAAACGTCTCTAATGAAACAGGTTCATATTTAATTTCTGTTTGAGATACATCTGATAAAATATCTGCAAGCTCATACATATCATAACTATATCCTGATAATAAGTAACGTTCTCCCCATGTATCAGGATTCTCTATGATAGCAATAATACCTCTAGCTATATCACGTCTAGTAATATAATTAATTCGACCTTCACCTACTGGATATATCAACTTATGCATGTCCATTAATTCTGGAAGATACGGTTTCAATGGGTCCATATACATTGCCATTCTGACATATGTATAATCAATACCACTTGAAGCAAGAAGACGTTCAGCATATCCAAAGTAAGGACTCATATGGAAAGGATTATTATGTTGATCTGCATAATATCCAATATAAATAATATGACTAACGCCACTTTGCTTTGCTGCACTAATTAGATTTTCTACTTCTGGAATTCTTTTAATAGATGGATGTATGATACTTGGTATAAAAATAACTGTATCAATATCTTCAAATGCTGTAACCATACTTTTTTCATCAAAATAATTCAATTGCCTTACAGTAACATGATTTCTCCATTGTTCTGGAACTTTATCTAAATTTCTTACCCCTATATAAAATCGGTCAATACCATGCTCAATGGCTTGGTTAGTAATATGATGACCTAAATTTCCTGTAGCACCTGTTAACATTATATTCATTTCATTCAGCTCCTTTATTTAAGCCTAATACTTCTAACTTCATAAATAAACTTATTGATACTAAAAACACTTAGTGAATCTAACTTCTGTCAATTCACTAAGTGCCAACATAAATTTTTATGTTTCCATTAACTTACCAACATTACGCATGATTCTCGCTTTTTTATAACCATGAATATCATGCAATTCTTTATAAGCGCTAAATAGTTTCTTATAACGTTTCACTTTTTCAGGATCTGGCGTTACTTCATATAAAACAGGTTCTTTCATAGACTTAATTGCTTCATTTAAAGTTTGATGTGCGCCACCACAAACTGAGCCAAGGATTGCTGCCCCAATAGCAGGTGCATATTCGCTATCTATTATTGTTACTTTTTTATTTAGTACATTTGCATAAATGTCCATCATTAGTGGATTTTTCTTAGGAATACCACCACATGCAAATACATCTTCAACATCCATATTCCAACTTTGGTATTGTTGCATAATCATTTTAGTACCGAATGCTGTAGCTTCTAAATATGCACGGTAAAGCTCTTCATGTGTTGTTTGTAGCGACATACCAAACACACAACCTTTTAGGTTACTATCACTTATACCATTGTGCCAATCTAAAACAATTAGACCACTCTCACCTGGCATTTGGTCCTTTACTTTCTCATTTAATAATTCAAAAATTGAAATGTCTCTTTCATTCGCTTCATCTACATAAGCTTTCGGTGATTGGTTTGCAATATATTCAAAAAGATCACCTACTGCTGATTGTCCTGCTTCATATACATATAATTCTGGAATAATAGCACCCTTAACAGAACCTGAAATACCAGGCACTTGATGTTGTTGTTCATTTAACATAAGGTGACATGTACTTGTTCCTATTACCATCGTCATTTGCTTATCTTGTTGTGAACCAATTCCTAATAAACTTGAATGTGCATCTATAATAAACGGACTTACTTTAGTATGTGTTGAAAGACCCAATTTCTCAGCCATCTCTTCAGAAATTTGGCCAACTGTTTCGCCTATTTTAACAATTGGTGCATCCACTTTTTCACGTACAACATCTGATAATTGATCATCTACTTTATCAAATAAGTCATAGTGGAATCCTTCATTTTCTTCCCAAAATGATTTAAAGCCTAAACCACAATTAGAGCGAACATTTTGTCCTGTTAATTTATTAACAATCCAATCTCCAGCTTCCATGATATTAGCTGTTTGTTCTAAAACTTCTGGTGCCTTGTTCATTACTTCCATAATTTTAGGTATCATCCACTCACTACTTACATTAAATCCATAGTAGCCTAACCATCTACTCTTATTATCTAATGCAGTTTGGAAAAGTTGATCCGCTTCAGCTTGAGCACCATGATGTTTCCATAATTTTACATATGCATGAGGATTATTTTCAAATCCTGGTAAATTATGAATTGGTTCTAAATGTTCATCTGTAAACATAACTGTAGAAGAAGTGAAATCAATACCAATACCTACAATTTCTTCTGGGTTTACACCTGAAGATTCAATTAAATAAGGCACACCCTCTTCTAAAACTTCCATATAATCATTTCCATTTTGAAGTGAGAAGCTATGTGGTAACTTAACACCATTTAAATTCTTTTCAATTGTGCCATGTGTATATGGTTTTATATATTTATCTATTATTTTTCCATTTGTTGTATCAACTAAAAAAGCTCTTCCTGAGCCTGTTCCGTAATCTACTCCAATGCTATAACTCATTGTTATACCCCCATACTTTATCTACATCTCTTTTAAGTAAGCGTTTTCCTAAATGATACGCATAAATGAACAATAAATCAATCATAAAAGTTCAAAAAGAACTAAAATGAACATTTTTATATAAAAAATCATTGACACAGGCAACTGTAAGCGTTTACTATTGTTTACATAAATAAAAGTGAACAAGTATTAAAGGGGGATGAACAAAAATGAGCATCGAGTCAAAAGCTTATCGCCTAATTCAACCTGGCGAATTTGAATATACAACAATTAATCATGAGTCTAGAGATGGTGATGTTATTGTTAATCCTTCTAAAGCAAGTGTTTGTCATGCTGATTTAAGATATTACACAGGTAATAGACGTAAAGAAACATTAGACAAAAAATTGCCTATGGCATTATTCCATGAAGGTATCGGTACTATTGAAGATTCTAAACATCCTGATTATCAAAAAGGAGATAAAGTAGTTATCGTTCCGAATATCCCTTCTCGCTTAAGAGCTGGTGACTTCGAAGAAACAGATTTATTAGATAATTATGATGAAAATGCCGTATTTATGGGTAGCGGCTATGATGGTATTTGCCAAGATAGAATGGTTGTACCTGGAGATAACATCGTGAAAATTCCAGACACATTAGATGAAGACGTCGCTTTATTAGCTGAATTATGTTCAGTATCATTATTCCCAATCAATCAACTTAAAGAGATTACTACTAAATCTTCTCCACAAGTTGCAGTATTCGGCGACGGCCCGGTTGGTTATTTAGCAGCAACTGCACTTCATTATATATATGGCATTGAAAAAGAAAATTTAATTGTTTTCGGCGCTATTGAAGAAAAACTTCAATCATTCGAAAACTTTGCGACAACACATCTTGTATTTGATTATGATTTCAACAGTCATAAAGGCGTTCATACTGTATTTGAATGTTGTGGTGGTAAATTCTCTGAATCTGCAATCAACCAAGCAATCGATTTAATTGATAGACAAGGACAAATCGTTTTAATGGGTGTTACTGAAGACTTAGTTGGTATTAATACACGTGACGTATTAGAAAAAGGTTTAACACTTTCAGGTAGTTCAAGAAGTACAAAACACGAATTTGAACAACTCATTGCTTCATTCGAAAATGAAGAGTATCAACAAGCCCTTAAAAAATTAATCCCTGATGAATACTATGATATCCATAGTACAGAGGATCTTAAAAAGGCGATGGATGATACTGCAGCACATAAAGGTTGGAAAAAAACATATTTAAGATATCACTGGTCATAAACCATGATATCTAAGGGGAGATAACATAATGATGAATAAGACAACGTTTTTAGGTATGCCCAAACAAATCGTATGGGGTTACATTGGGATATTAATATTTATGATGGGAGACGGCCTAGAAATTGGTTGGCTAAGCCCCTATTTGCAACATAATGGCTTTAGCTCAAATGAAGTAAGTTGGTTATTTGGGTGCTATGGTATTACGGTTGCAATTGCAAGTTGGTTCAGTGGTGTTTTAGCTGAAGCATTAGGCGGTAAACGTACGATGTTTATCGGTTTAGTATTGTACATTATTGGAACAATATTCTTTGTTGGTATTGCACTACCTTCTGAGAATTTAGCAATTATGTATCCTGCTTATGCATTAAGAGGTTTAGGTTATCCTTTATTCGCTTATTCATTCTTAGTTTGGATTTCATATCGTTCTGAACAACGTACGTTAGGCGCAGCTGTAGGTTGGTTCTGGCTTGTATTTACTGGTGGATTAAATGTGCTAGGTGCATTTTACTCTATCTTTGCTATTAAATACTTAGGTCATATCGGAACATTATGGAGCTCATTATTCTGGGTAATTTTAGGTGGATTCTTAGCAATCGTCTTGAATAAAGATAAATTACCTACTGATAAAAGTAATGCCAAAGCAAAATTAGCTGAAATGTTAAAAGGATTCACAATCGTTGTTGAAGAACCAAAAGTATTAGTAGGTGGTATTGTACGTGTCATTAATACTACTGCACAATTTGCTTTCCCAATCTTCTTACCACTTTACTTAGAATCATACGGCATCCCGACTTCTAAATGGTTAGCTGTTTGGTCAGCTATTTTCTTCGGAAATATCGTCTTTAACCTTATTTGGGGTATTATCGGAGATAAAATTGGTTGGCGTAATACTGTTATGATTTTCGGTGGTATCGGTAGTGGTATCTCATGTCTATTAATGGGCTATGTACCTATTTGGTCACACGGAAATATCATTTTACTTACAATTGTTGGTGTTGCTTGGGGTATCTTTATCGCAGCATATGTACCTTTAACTGCTTTAATTCCTTCATTAGTGAAAAAAGATAAAGATGCTACCCTTTCAATTTTAAACTTAGGTGCTGGTTTACCAGTGTTCGTAGGCCCAATGATCGTAAGAATTTTCTTAGAACCGTTTGGTGACTTAGGCGTAATTTGGATTTTAGGTATATTATACTTTATTAGTACAATTTTAACTTACTTCATTAAAATGCCGAAAAGCCAACAATACGGTGAAACAGAATAAAACTCAATAATATAAAGGCTGTAGGCTAAGTATAAGATGGTCATTTCATTGTCATACTTTCATCTACAGCCTTTATTATGTATTTGATATACTATAATAAACATACATAAATCATGGATTATTTATATAATTTGAACAAAACTACTAGATGGAGACGGTGAATATGTTACCTGCCGAAAGAGAACAAAAAATTATATCCTATTTAACTAAATACAAAACTGCCTCAGTTCACACTTTAGCTAAAGAATTTAATGTACATGATGCCACAATTCGTCGCGATCTTGTTAAACTCGAGCAATATAACCAAATTAGACGCACACATGGTGGTGTGGTATTAAATAACGAAAATGTATATAGTGAGCTGAATTTCGATGAAAGACAGACAGAATATTATTACGAAAAGCTAGGTATTGGATACAAAGCTGCTGAGTTCGTTGAAGATGGAGACACACTTATTATCGACTCAGGTTCAACCACATTATTATTTGCTAAAGCTTTACTGCATAAGCAACATTTAACCATCATTACAAATGATATACATATCGCTTCGATACTTCGTTCTTCTAACCATAAAGTCATCGTGACTGGCGGCACACTATATCATAACAACTATGTACTAAATGGTTTAATTACGACACAAACACTACAATCATTTAACTCGATGAAGGCTTTTTTAGCTACTCCTGCTATAGATGCGATCAAAGGTGTAACTCACTATAGTGAAGAATTTGTAGACGCTAAACGCCAAATGGTAAATCAATCTAAAGAAGTATATATGCTTACAGACAGTTCTAAATTGAATAAAATTGCTTTTTACCAAGTATGTCCTATTCATAAAATTACTGCTTTAATCACAGATCATCACGAAGACTTACATGAGTATAAGAAGACCATTCCAAATGTGATTGCAATCGACCCTAAAGATTATCAATAAATAAGCGTTCCTTATATTGAAAGTACTATTAATCGATGTTATAAAGAAGGTAAGCGATTTCACATTTATCTATTTTAAATGGTAAGTCTGCTGTTTGTCTGCGAGGATACTGCGGATAGTCTTACTTAGTCATATTTTTATTGAATGAGGATGATATTATGAATAATCAAAAGCCGTTGCAAACATACAAATCAAAGCAAACAACCGTAATAATTACTAGTATAATATTTATGTTATTTATCATTTCAGATATACGTACGATATTAAGTAAAGACGAATGGCTACCTCTGGCATTAGCCGGTGGATCTTTAATTATATTTATTGTCTTTTTAATGATTAATATAAAGTCATTCATCCATAATTATAAACGTAGACCTTATTAAATCGAAAGTAAAGATAATGGGAGTGGGATAGAAATAATAAAGAGGTCTGGACAAAAGCGTTTAGGATTTGAGCAGAACCGAACGATGATAAAGAACTACTTCCTTATTCATAGGTTAGTAGTTCTTACAAACTCAATAGTTTAGTTTGTTCATTTGAATTGTTTTCCAAATTTTGTCGAATCGTGAGCGTTTGACCAACTTGCATTATTTGCAGAAATTGGAATACCAATTTCTCTATGTTGGGTCCCTTCTGCCGATAATCCTGCTTTTGGGACGCCGTTAATCGGTTTCCCAGAAGCACAAAAACTTTATGTCTCAACCTCTTACGCATTAGCCACAGCTAATGTGTACTTTAAAATAGGAATACATGAGTGAAACTCATGCATAAGAAATACTAATTTCTAAAGAAAAAGTATTTCTTTATCGTTGTCCATCCCCAACTTGCATTGTCTGTAGATTTTCTTTTCGAAACTCTCTATGTTTGGGGCCCGTCCTCACGGCAAGGTTGACTTGAAATGAAAAAGCTTAGTACATTAGACCGTCTTTGTAATTTATTACTTAGACGGTTTTATGCATGAACTTTAGTTCATGTATACCTCTAAAGCTTAATTTGAACACATGAGTCAATACGCATGTGTAAGTCAACTACTGCCTAAATATGAATATAACTTGAAATATATTTATGTCCTAGCCTGATTTCTTTTATTTCTGTGCTTTTTTATAAAAGTAATTAGCTACGACAATATCTACAATTGCTAGTCCCACTGATTTAAATAGCGTGACTTCTTTCTCATCTGTTCTACCTTGTTTACGACCTGCCACAATATCCCCGAGCTCTGCGTGTAACATATCTTGCGTTAATACGCCTTCTTGTTCGGGAATTTTTAAATCTCCTGTTTCTTCCATTGCTGCTTCTGTTGATTCTACGACAATTTTATTCGCAACCATCATAGATTCTGTTGGTAACTCTTGCATATCAGGTTTAAAAGAACCTACCGCATTCAAATGAACACCTGGATCTAATGTTCTATCGAAAACCGGAGTTGATGAATTAGTAGCAGTGACAACGATATCTGTCCCTTCAATAGCCTGATTTGCATCTTCAAATACTTCAACATTAACATCATATAAATCTTTAGTTTGTTTTGCTAATCTTTCTGCTTTCTCTATCGTTCTACTAGCAAAGTGAATCGTATTAATATTTCTGACTGCTAAAACAGCCGCAATTAGTCCTTCAGCTTGTTCGCCGGCACCAATCACACATAAAGTACTTGCATTTTCTCTAGATAAATATTTTGTGGCAACACCAGATATGGCACCTGTTCTAATTTTAGTCAAATACCCACCGTCTAAAACAGACAAAGTTTCGCCAGTTTCATAATCACTTAAAATAACTGAGCCACTAATGGTCGACTTACCTTTTTCCGGATTTTTAGGTGCAAAAGTCACTGTCTTTAAACCGACAATTTTCAAAGCATCTGATAGCGCAGGCATGACTAAATATCTATTATCTTCATTGAATGGAATAGAATATCGTAAAGGGGTTTCAGTTTCGCCTTCAGAAAAGGCTTTGAGTGATTCTGCTACTTCATCTATCACTTCACGCATATTGAGTAATTGTTGTTGGTCTTTTTCAGTTAAATACAACATATTTACATCCTCCGTATTTCATCATTATCGTATTTTCATACATCTATAGTCATCTTTACCCGATATTTTAATTAAAAATGTCGGTAATTTAAAGTTTATATTGTCTTGTACGCATATTCATGCTATTCTTAAAAACATAAATAAAGAGATAGTTAGACAAGTGTCTTTACCATCTCTGCGATTTTGTTTATTTAAACAAAACTATTTAATTTAACTTTTGACGACACACATTCTCCTATTTAGGGGAATGTTTTTTTGTGCATATGATTAATTAATTGGAATATGGTATCGTTTAACAGGTGATCCATTCTTTTTGATATAGGGTTCTATTTCATAGCCGCCATAATACTTGATTACTTTTTGAGAGCTAAAATTCTTAGGATTACATGTCATTAATACATATTTAATTTGTTTTGTTTTTAATATATCTAAAGCATGACCTAGCATTTCTTTTGCATAGCCTTTACCACGTTGTGATTGTGCCACACCATACCCTACATGTCCACCTATTCGCGTTAATGATTCATTCAGCTGATAGCGAATATTAACCGCGCCTACAATAACATTATCTTTAAAGTAAAACGATGTACTTGTTTCCACCCAATCTTCTCTAGGCTTTGACTTATTAATATGATCTACCATTTCTTTAAAAGATGTATATTTTTTTAAATCTGTATTACCAGGAACAATTTTCTCTTCATTTTCGTACCATTCATTAATATATTTTAGAAATTGTGTTTCATCATCATATGTAAGTTGTCGAATTTCATCCATTGCTTCCACTCCACTAAATTTAAAAGCACCCGCAATATACGAGTGCTTGATTTGTTGAATAAATCTATTAAATAATGTTAAGTTCTTTACCAACTTTTTCATATGCTTCTATAGCTTTATCTAACATTTCTTTTGTATGTGCTGCAGTAGGCATATTTCTAACTCTACCTGTACCTTTTGGCACTGTAGGGAAGACGATAGACTTAACATAAATACCTTCTTCTTTAAGGCGTTTACTGAATGCTTGAGTATCTTTTTCATCACCAATAATCACAGGTGTAATTGGTGTCTCAGACTCGCCAGTGTTAAATCCTAGCTTAGCTAAGCCATCTTTAAGATATTGTGCATTTTCCCATAATTGATCATGTAACTCAGTAGAAGCCATTAATTTTTTAACTGCTTCTGTGATGGCTTTAGTATCTCCAGGTGCTAATGAAGTTGAGAACAAGAATGGACGAGATTGTGCCTTTAACCAATCAATAAGTTCTTTAGTACCCGCTACATAACCACCTACAACACCAATTGCTTTAGATAATGTACCAATTTGGAAATCGATTTTATCTTGTAAACCAAAGTGTTTAACTGTACCAGCACCTTTGCCCATTACACCAGACCCATGTGCATCATCAACGTAAGTTAATAAGCCAAATTCTTCTGCGATTTTAACAATTTCTGGTAGTTTAGCAACATCGCCATCCATACTAAATACGCCATCAGTAATATACATCACTTTGTTATATTGACCAGATTCCACTGCTTCTTTAGCTTTAGCTCTTAAATCATCCATATCTGAGTGATTAACACGAATGATTTTAGCTTTAGATAAACGACAACCATCTATAATAGAAGCATGATTTAGTTCATCAGAAAGAATAGCATCGTTTTTATTCATTACTGCTGAAATCGCAGCCATATTACAATTGAAACCAGATTGATAAGCAATTGCTGCCTCTGTGCCTTTAAATTTCGCTAATGTTTCTTCTAATTCGTCATGTAAATCTAATGTACCATTTATCGAACGTACAGCCCCTGCACCAACACCATGTGAATCAATGGCAGCTTTAGCAGCTTCTTTTAAATCTTCATTTGTTGCTAATCCCAAATAGTTATTTGATGATAAGTTAACGTACGTTTTACCATCAATTTTAATTTCTGGACCGTTTGCACCTTCAATTGAATCGATTTCATTATACAATCCATTCTCTTTCAAGTAGTTTATATTTTCATTTAAAAAATCATGTAATGATTGAACCACAACCATATCCCCCTTGTATCTCTATTTATCTTTATAATACCTTAATTTCGCCTTTCATGAAAGCCTTATCACTTATTGTATTTTTAACAATAAATATTCATTTTGAACTATTTTGTCTTATTAGATAATGATATACTAATTATCATAATAATACGGAAGAAGTGATAGTTTTGTTTGATTGGTTTCAATTGGCTAGTAAAAAAGAAAAAAGAATGATTCAATTACGTCGTTATTTACATCAATATCCTGAACTTTCTTTTGAAGAAAAGCAAACACATGACTATATCGTTAACCAACTTAGCCAATTGTCATGTGACATTCAAACGCCAGTAGGTCGTAATGGAATTAAAGCTACTTTTAAAGGAAAAGCTGACGGCCCAACCATTGCATTTAGGGCTGACTTTGACGCACTACCTGTTCAAGAATTAAACGATGTACCTTATAAATCTAAAAATGATGGGTGTATGCATGCGTGTGGTCATGATGGACATACAGCCATATTATTAGGCGTTGCAGAAATCATAAATGAACATCGTCATCTATTAAAAGGTAATGTTGTTTTCATCTTCCAATACGGCGAAGAAATTATGCCCGGTGGTTCACAAGAAATGATCAATGATGGATGTTTACAAGACGTCGATAAGATCTACGGTACACATCTATGGAGTGGTTATCCAACAGGTACTATTTATTCTCGTCCAGGACCAATTATGGCCTCACCTGACGAATTTAGTATCACGATACAAGGTAAAGGTGGTCATGGTGCTAAACCACAAGAAACTATTGATCCAATCGTCATCATGGCTGAATTTATTTTAAGCGCTCAGAAGATTGTATCTCGTACCATCGATCCAGTAAAACAAGCGGTGTTAACATTTGGTATGGTTCAAGCAGGTTCTTCAGATAGCGTGATACCTGATAGTGCGTTTTGCAAAGGAACAGTACGTACCTTTGACACTAATTTACAAAACCATATCAAAACTAAGATGGAAAAATTATTACAAGGTTTAGCGGTAGCTAATGATATCACTTATGACTTTAATTACATTAAAGGTTATTTACCACTTCATAATCACCAACAAGCATATGAAGTTGTTAAACAAGCAGCTAATGATATGCATTTACGTTTTAATGAATCTGATTTGATGATGATTGGAGAAGACTTCTCTCACTATTTAAAAGTCAGACCAGGCGCATTTTTCTTAACAGGATGTGGCAATCAAGATAAAAATATTACTGCACCTCATCATAATCCTTATTTCGATATCGATGAATCATCATTTAAATATGCTGCCAGTGAATTTTTTAAAATTTTAGAACTTGAAAATGTATTTTAAAAATATGGTCTTGTGAATTTTCAAAGTCCAACTAATAAATAATCCACTTATTACCTTTTATTTAGGGTAATAAGTGGATTTTTTGTTGATAAATCGCCGGTAAAGTTATGTATTTATAGAAATAAAAAAAGACCCCATAATGGGGTCTTTATATATATCGAATAATAAAATTATTCGTGGATTTCAGTTACAACGCCTGATCCTACAGTACGTCCACCTTCACGGATTGAGAAACGAGTACCGTCTTCAATCGCGATAGGAGCGATTAATTCTACTGTCATTTCAACGTTGTCACCAGGCATAACCATTTCAGTACCTTCTGGTAATTGAACAACGCCAGTTACGTCAGTAGTACGGAAATAGAATTGCGGGCGGTAGTTACTGAAGAATGGAGTGTGACGTCCACCTTCGTCTTTAGATAAAACGTAAACTTCCGCTTTGAATTTTGTATGTGGTGTAATTGAACCAGGAGCAGCTAATACTTGACCACGTTGTACGTCTTCACGAGCAACACCACGTAATAAAGCACCGATGTTGTCACCAGCTTCAGCGTAGTCTAATAACTTACGGAACATTTCTACACCAGTAACAGTTGTTTTAGAAGTGTCATGTAAACCGATGATTTCAACTTCTTCACCAACTTTGATTTGACCACGTTCAACACGGCCTGTAGCAACAGTACCACGACCAGTGATTGAGAATACGTCCTCAACTGGCATCATGAATGGTTTGTCAGAATCACGTTCTGGAGTTGGAATGTAGTCATCAACTGCTTGCATTAATTCTAAGATTTTTTCTTCGTATTTTTCGTCGCCTTCTAAAGCTTTTAATGCTGAACCAGCGATTACAGGTACGTCGTCACCTGGGAAGTCGTATTCAGATAATAAGTCACGAACTTCCATTTCTACTAATTCTAATAATTCTTCGTCGTCTACCATATCAACTTTGTTTAAGAATACAACTAAAGCTGGTACACCAACGTTACGTGATAAAAGAATGTGTTCACGAGTTTGTGGCATTGGACCATCAGCTGCAGATACAACTAAGATACCGCCGTCCATTTGCGCAGCACCAGTGATCATGTTTTTAACATAGTCAGCGTGTCCTGGGCAGTCAACGTGAGCATAGTGACGTTTGTCAGTTTGATATTCGATGTGTGCAGTATTGATTGTAATACCACGTTCTTTTTCTTCTGGTGCGTTGTCAATCATGTCGTATGATTGTGCAACAGTGTCACCGTTCTTAGCTAATACAGTTGCGATAGCAGCTGTTAATGTTGTTTTACCATGGTCAACGTGACCGATAGTACCAATATTGGCATGTTCTTTTGAGCGATCAAATTTTTCTTTTGCCATTATTAAATCTCTCCTATTCTTAATAAAAGTTATTTTCAAATTTATCTCTCATGATAGTTTCTCACCATCATGAGAAGATGTTTGATTAAGTTGTGTCTAAAAGAAATACTACTTAATTCATATTTCCTTTATAATGCATTTACCCACAAAAATCAATTCATAAAAGCGATTAGCCTATAACTAAGCTCAACCTGTATTTTAACCTAGCATAGCTAGTAAAGACAAGTTATATTATTCGCCTTTATTTTTCTTAATGATTTCTTCAGAAATTGATTTTGGAACTTCTGCATAGTGGTCAAAGTACATAGTGTAAGTACCGCGACCTTGAGTGTTTGAACGTAATGATGTTGCATAACCGAACATTTCTGAAAGTGGTACATAAGCATTTACAACTTGTGCATTACCACGAGGTTCCATACCATCTACACGTCCACGACGAGCAGTTACGTCACCCATGATATCACCCATGTATTCTTCAGGCATTTCGATTGTTACTTTCATCATTGGTTCTAAGATAACTGGATCACATTTTTTAGCAGCTTCTTTAAGTGCTAATGATGCAGCAATTTTGAAGGCCATTTCAGATGAATCGACATCATGGTATGAACCATCAAATAATTTAGCTTTAACATCAATTAATGGATAACCAGCTAATACACCGTTTTCCATTGCATCTTTAAGACCAGCTTCAACTGATGGAATGTATTCACGAGGAACTACACCACCGACGATAGCGTTTTCGAATTCGAAACCGCCACCTGTTTCGTTAGGTGTGAATTCAATGTGAACATCACCGTATTGACCACGACCACCAGATTGACGAGAGAATTTACCTTGAACTTGTGCAGCTTGCTTGAATGTTTCACGATATGAAACCATTGGCGCACCAACATTACATTCAACGTTAAATTCTTTCTTCATACGGTCAACTAAGATGTCTAAGTGTAACTCACCCATACCACCGATGATAACTTGTCCAGTTTCTTCGTCAGTATGTGCATGGAAAGTTGGGTCTTCTTCTTGTAATTTAACTAAAGCTTGAGTCATTTTATCTTGATCAGCTTTAGATTTTGGTTCAACTGATAAGTGGATAACTGGCTCTGGGAATTCCATTGATTCCAAGATAATGTCATTTTTCTCTCCACATAAAGTATCACCAGTACCTGTTTCTTTAAGTCCTACCGCAGCAGCGATATCGCCTGAGTAAACAGTGTCAATCTCTTGACGTGAGTTGGCGTGCATTTGTAATAAACGACCTACACGTTCACGTTTGTCTTTAGATGAGTTCTTCACGTAAGAACCTGAGCTTAAAGTACCTGAGTAAACACGGAAGAAAGTTAATTTACCAACATAAGGGTCAGTCATAACTTTGAATGCTAATGCAGCGAATTCAGCTGAATCGTCTGGTTTAGCAATTACTTCTTCTTCAGGATCATTAGCATGGTGACCAACGATTGGTTTAACATCTAAAGGAGATGGTAGGTAATCAATTACAGCGTTAAGCATTAATTGAACACCTTTGTTTTTGAATGCAGTACCGCAAAGAACTGGGTAGAATTCTACGTCAGTTGTAGCTTGACGGATTGCATTTTTTAATTCTTCTACTGAAATTTCTTCGTCACCAAGATATTTTTCCATTAATTCATCATTAGTTTCAGCTACTGCTTCAATTAATGTTGAACGAGCTTCTTCAGCTCTTTCTTTGTGATCTTCAGGAATTTCAATTTCATCAATTTCTGTACCTAAGTCATTAGTGTATTTGAAGCATTTCATTTCAACTAAGTCAATGATAGCTTCAAATTCATCTTCAGCACCGATAGGTAATTGGATAGGTGCAGCATTCGCTTGTAAACGATCATGTAATGTGCTTACAGAGTATTCAAAGTTTGCACCTAATTTATCCATTTTGTTGATGAAAACGATACGTGGTACGCCGTATGTTGTAGCCTGACGCCAAACTGTTTCAGTTTGTGGTTCAACACCTGATTGAGCATCAAGTACTGTAACCGCACCGTCAAGTACACGTAATGAACGTTCAACCTCAACTGTGAAGTCTACGTGTCCTGGTGTATCGATGATATTTACACGGTGTCCGTCCCAAGCTGCAGTTGTTGCTGCAGATGTGATAGTAATACCACGGTCTTGCTCTTGTTCCATCCAGTCCATTTGTGAAGCACCTTCGTGTGTTTCACCAATTTTGTGGATACGACCTGTGTAATAAAGAATACGTTCTGTCGTAGTAGTTTTACCAGCATCAATGTGAGCCATGATACCGATATTACGAGTATTTTTCAAAGAAAATTCTCTTGCCATGTATTTTTTCTCCTTCCAGTTATTACTGAATAAGTACTTTAGATATGGCGATGCCCTAAGCATGAGCCATTATTGGTAAACCAATGATACGGAACACGCTCAGGGTAAAAGCTTTAATCTTACCAACGGTAGTGAGCAAATGCTTTGTTAGCTTCAGCCATTTTGTGAGTGTCCTCACGTTTCTTAACTGCACCACCTGTATTATTTGCTGCATCTAAGATTTCGTTAGCTAAACGTTCTTCCATAGTTTTTTCACCACGAAGACGCGCATAGTTAACTAACCAACGTAATCCTAAAGTAGAACGACGTTCTGGGCGTACCTCAACAGGTACTTGGTAGTTTGAACCACCCACACGACGAGCTTTAACTTCTAATACTGGCATAATGTTTTCAATTGCTTCTTCGAATACTTCAATAGCTTGACGACCACTACGTTCTTCAACTAGGTCGAATGCTGAATAAAGAATTCTTTGAGCTGTTCCGCGTTTACCATCTAACATAATTTTGTTAATTAATTTTGTAACTAATTTTGAGTTATGAATTGGATCTGGTAATACGTCTCTTTTAGGTACTGATCCTTTACGAGGCATAATGTAAATCCTCCCTTCCTATTATAGTATATTGTGATTAATTATTTTTAAAATTTACGTAATCTTAAAAATTAATTTTTAGGTTTTTTAGTTCCGTATAATGAACGACCTTGTCTACGTCCGTCTACACCTGAAGTATCAAGTGCACCACGTACAATATGGTAACGCACACCAGGTAAGTCTTTTACACGTCCACCACGTACAAGTACAACACTGTGTTCTTGTAAGTTATGGCCGATACCAGGAATGTATGCGTTGATTTCAATATTGTTTGATAAACGCACACGTGCATATTTACGTAACGCTGAGTTAGGTTTTTTAGGTGTCATAGTACCCACACGAGTACATACGCCACGTTTTTGTGGAGAATTCAATTCAGTGAATTGTTTCTTCTTACTGTTAAAACCTCTGTTTAAAGCTGGTGAATCAGATTTTTTTGATTTGCTTTGTCTTGGTTTACGTACTAATTGGTTAATAGTTGGCATTGAATATGTCCTCCTCTCTTCATTTTTTAATCCCACACATCCAGGTGGTTCATTTTAAGGTTAAATAAAATTTAGTAAGCAGACACTTACTAATTCTCATTCAATATAGCAACGATTGTTGCATTTACATTGATACCTACATATTCTCCTAATTCTTTCTTAGATGAGAAAAGTGTATATGGTATATTTTTTTGATTGATTTGGCTTAACACGCGAGTCATTAGATGAACTTCTACGTCTCGAGCAATAATCAATGATGTAACTTGATCTTTATTCAACGCTTTGAGCGTTTCCTTCAGACCAACTACATATTGTTGTTTGTTAAAGCGTGCAACTTTTTCATTAGACATGTTCAATATCCTCCAAAGTTCTGCTTGCATCAACCTATAATATATTAACATTGTTACAGTACAATAGTCAATAATTATTCGTGTTTTTATGAAATAAATAAGAATCAAGAGGCTAGAATTAAGTCTAACCTCTTGATCATTATATCAATTATTCAGTAACTTCTACTTCTTCTTCAGAACTAGCAACTGGCGCTACATTTTTATCGTATTGAACGTCACTATAACGTCTCATACCTGTACCAGCTGGAATAAGTTTACCAATAATAACATTTTCTTTAAGACCAAGTAAGTCATCGCGTTTACCTTTAATTGCTGCATCAGTAAGAACACGAGTTGTTTCTTGGAATGAAGCTGCAGATAAGAAGCTTTCTGTTTCAAGAGAAGCTTTTGTAATACCAAGCAATACTGGTTTAGCAGTTGCAGGGCGTTTACGTTCTTTAAATGCATCTCTGTTAGCATCAGTAAAGTTGTGAATATCAACTAATGAACCAGGTAATAACTTAGTATCTCCTGCTTCGATGATACGTACTTTACGTAACATTTGTCTAACCATAACCTCAACGTGTTTATCATCAATTTCAACACCTTGCATACGGTAAACTTTTTGTACTTCTTTTAATAAGTAGCTTTCTGTAGCATTTAAACCAGCAACGGATAAGTAGTTTTTCGGCTCGATTGAACCTTCTGTTAATACTTCACCACGTTCAACTGATTGTCCTACTTCAACTTTAAGTCTAGAAGTACCTGAAGCTAGATAAGATCTAGTTTCATTTTCGCCTTTAACAACAATTTCTTGTTGACGGTCTTTCGCTAATTTAATATCTTCTACTACACCTTCGATTTCAGTGATTACCGCTTGACCTTTAGGGTTACGGGCTTCAAAGATCTCTTGGATACGTGGAAGACCTTGAGTGATATCGCTTCCGGCTACCCCACCTGTATGGAAGGTACGCATTGTAAGCTGTGTACCTGGTTCACCGATTGATTGGGCAGCGATTGTACCAACTGCTTCACCAACTTCAACTTTTTCACCTGTTGCAAGGTTTTTACCATAACATTTTTCACATACACCATGACGTGTATTACAAGTGAATGCTGAACGGATATACATTTGTTCGATACCAGCATCAGTAATTTTCTTAGCGATTTCCGCAGTGATTAATTCGTCTGGACGAATAATAACTTCATCTGTCTCAGGATGACGAATTGTTTCTTTTGAATAACGTCCTTCAATACGTTCAATGAATGGTTCAATCATTTCTGTACCTTCTTTGATGTCAGAAACAAGTAAGCCACGGTCAGTACCACAATCTTCTTCACGCACAATAACATCTTGCGCAACGTCAACAAGACGACGAGTAAGGTAACCTGAGTCAGCTGTTTTAAGTGCTGTATCGGCAAGACCTTTACGCGCACCGTGAGTAGAGATGAAGTACTCTAATACTGTTAAACCTTCACGGAATGATGAAGTGATTGGTAATTCAATGATTTTTCCTGATGGAGCAGCCATTAATCCACGCATACCAGCTAACTGAGTAAAGTTAGATGCGTTACCACGGGCACCAGAGTCACTCATCATGAAGATTGGGTTTGTTTTTTCAAGTGATTGCATTAATTCACCTTGAATTTGATCTTTAGCATCTGTCCAAATTTCAACGACAGCGTTGTATCTTTCTTCTTCAGTGATTAAACCACGATTGAATTGTTTAGTCACGCGTTCAACTAATTTTTCATGTTCATCTAGAATATCTTTTTTATCTGGTAATACCACGATATCAGATACACCAACAGTTATACCTGCTTTAGATGAGAATTTGAATCCTAAGTCTTTCATACGGTCAAGCATCATAGATGTATCAGTAATACTGAATCTATTAAATACTTCAGCAATGATATTACCTAAGAATTTTTTATTGAATGGTTCAATTAATTCTTTAGTTTCAAAGAATTCTTTTAATCCGCCTTCACCTAATTCTGTTGGGTCAACAAAGTATTTATCTGGTGTTGTACCCTCTAGGTTAGTTTGAGTTGGCTCATTAATATAAGCAAATGAATCAGGAATGATTTCATTAAAGATAATCTTACCTACTGAAGTAGCTAAGATTTTCTTATTTTGTTCCTCAGTGAATGTTGGATTATTGAATGAACTTGCATGAACACCAATTCTAGTGTGTAAGTGAACATATCCATTTGCATAAGCTTTTAATACTTCGTTTGTATCATTATAGATAGTACCAGTATTAACTGCGTCTGTACGTTCAAGTGTTAAGTAGTAGTTACCTAATACCATATCCTGAGATGGTGTAACTACTGGTTTACCATCTTTAGGGTTTAAGATATTTTGAGCAGCTAACATTAACATACGTGCTTCGGCTTGAGCTTCTTTAGATAATGGAACGTGAACCGCCATTTGGTCACCATCAAAGTCAGCATTATATGCTGTAGTAACAAGTGGATGTAAACGGATGGCACGACCTTCTACTAAAGTTGGTTCAAATGCTTGGATACCTAGTCTATGAAGCGTAGGCGCACGGTTAAGTAGTACTGGGTGTTCTACGATAACTTCTTCTAAAACATCCCACACTTCGTCATCCATACGTTCAATTTTACTTTTAGCATTTTTGATATTTGTTGCAATTTCACGTTGAACTAATTCTTTCATAACGAAAGGTTTAAATAGTTCAAGCGCCATTTCTTTCGGTAATCCACATTGGTACATTTTCAGACTTGGTCCTACTGCGATAACGGAACGACCTGAATAGTCAACACGTTTACCAAGTAAGTTTTGACGGAAACGACCTTGTTTACCTTTTAACATATGTGACAATGATTTTAATGGACGGTTACCTGGTCCAGTTACAGGACGGCCACGACGACCATTATCGATTAAAGCATCAACAGCTTCTTGTAACATACGTTTTTCGTTTTGAACAATGATTCCAGGTGCACCAAGATCTAATAAACGTTTCAAACGGTTATTACGGTTAATAACACGTCTATATAAATCGTTTAAGTCACTTGTAGCAAAACGTCCACCGTCTAATTGAACCATTGGACGGATTTCAGGTGGAATGATAGGAAGTACATCTAAAATCATCCATGCTGGATCATTACCAGAGTTACGGAATGATTCAACAACTTCTAAACGTTTAATAGCACGAGTAAGTCTTTGTCCTGTTGCAGATTCTAATTCATCGCGTAAGATTTTTAGTTCTTCATCTAAGTCAATTTCAGATAATAAGTCTCTGATACCTTCAGCACCCATTTTAGCTACAAATTGACCTGGATATTTATCATAATAATCTCTGAATTCTGCTTCTGATAATAAAGTTTTCTTTTCTAAACCTGTTGGACCTGGATCAACAACAACATAAGAAGCAAAGTAAATAACTTCTTCCAATGCTCTTGGAGACATATCTAATAAAAGTCCCATACGGCTTGGAATACCTTTGAAATACCAAATGTGTGATACTGGTGCTGCTAATTCGATGTGTCCCATTCTTTCACGACGTACTTTAGACTTCGTTACTTCAACACCACATCTATCACAAACCATGCCTTTATAGCGTACACGTTTGTATTTACCGCAACTACATTCCCAGTCTTTAGTTGGTCCAAATATTCTTTCACAGAAAAGACCATCTTTTTCAGGTTTTAACGTACGATAGTTAATTGTTTCAGGCTTCTTAACTTCACCATAAGACCATGAACGAATCTTTTCAGGTGAAGCTAATCCTATTTTCATATAATGGAATTTATTTACATCAATCAAGGAGCCTACCTCCTTCAATTTAGATTAGCTGTGCTATTTGATTGATTTACATTTATAGTATATAGAATTTGAGAAAGGTATGAGCGACATTTAAAATCGCTCTACCTCTATCATTCTAATTATCTTAAGTGCATATTAATCAGTAATTTCTTTTTGTGATTCTGGCGCATCTTTTTGTTGTAAATCTACTTTGCGTTCTGTTACATCTTCATCTTCAATGTCTGCCATTTCGATTTCGTTATCTTGCTCATCCATCACTTTAACGTCTAACCCTAAACTTTGTAATTCTTTCATCAATACTCGGAATGATTCAGGAACACTTGGTCTAGAGATATTTTCGCCTTTAACAATAGATTCGTATGTTTTAACACGACCTACTGTATCATCTGATTTATAAGTCAAGATTTCTTGTAATGTGTATGCAGCACCATATGCTTCAAGTGCCCATACCTCCATCTCACCGAAACGTTGACCACCAAATTGAGCTTTACCACCTAGTGGTTGTTGCGTTACTAATGAGTATGGACCAGTTGAACGCGCATGTAATTTATCGTCAACCATGTGTGCAAGTTTAAGCATGTACATAACACCAACTGAAATACGGTTGTCGAATGGTTCACCAGTACGACCATCGTATAATACAGTTTTACCGTCACGTGCCATACCAGCTTCTTCGATAGTTGACCATACGTCATCATCATTAGCACCATCGAATACTGGAGATGCAACATGGATACCTAAGTTTTTAGCAGCCATACCTAAATGTAATTCAAGAACTTGTCCGATGTTCATACGTGATGGTACACCTAGTGGGTTTAACATGATGTCAATTGGACGTCCATCTGGTAAATATGGCATATCTTCTTCTGGAACGATTTTTGAGATGACACCTTTGTTACCATGACGACCACACATTTTATCTCCGACGTGAATTTTACGTTTTTGAACGATATAAACACGTACTAATTGGTTAACACCTGGTGATAATGTGTCGTCTCCTTCTTCACGATTGAAGACTTTAACATCTAGAACAATACCGCCAGCACCATGTGGTACGCGTAATGATGTATCACGTACTTCACGTGCTTTTTCACCAAAGATGGCATGTAATAATCTTTCTTCGGCTGTAAGCTCTGTAACACCTTTAGGCGTTACTTTACCTACTAAGATGTCTCCATCTTTAACTTCAGCACCGACATACACAATACCACGTTCGTCTAGGTTTTTAAGTGCACTTTCGGAAACGTTAGGAATGTCACGAGTGATTTCTTCAGGTCCTAGTTTAGTATCACGTGCTTCTGATTCATATTCTTCAATATGGATAGAAGTGTATACGTCATCTTTAACTAGACGTTCACTCATGATTACAGCATCCTCGTAGTTATAACCATCCCATGTCATGAATCCTACAACTACGTTACGGCCTAATGCCATTTCACCTAATTCCATTGAAGGACCGTCGGCTAAAATTTCGTTGTATTCAACAATGTCACCTGTAGCAACAATTGGGCGTTGGTTGTAACAAGTACCTGAGTTTGAACGTTTGAATTTCGCTAATGGATAGCGATCTAATTCACCTTCATACTCTTGACCATCTTGTTCTACTAAACGACGTACTAAGATTTCATTAGATTCAACATGCTCTACACGACCTCTGTGGTTAGCTGTAATAGCTGCACCTGAGTCACGCGCAGCAACATGCTCCATACCTGTACCAACGAATGGCGCTTCAGGGTTCATCAATGGTACTGCTTGACGTTGCATGTTCGCACCCATCAATGCACGGTTAGAGTCATCGTTTTCTAAGAATGGAATACAAGCTGTAGCGGCTGAAACAACCTGTTTAGGTGAAACGTCCATGTAATCCATTTTTTCTTTAGCCATCACTGTGTTATTACCACGGAAACGACAAACTACTTCATCGTCTAAGAAACGTCCATTTTCATCTAAACGTGAGTTCGCTTGGGCAACAACATAACTATCTTCTTCGTCAGCAGTTAAATAATCGATTTGGTCTGTTATCGCATTAGTGTCTAAATCCACTTTACGGTATGGTGTTTCAATGAAACCAAATTCGTTTACACGTGCATAACTAGACAATGAGTTGATTAATCCAATATTTGGACCCTCTGGTGTTTCAATCGGACACATACGACCATAGTGTGAATAGTGTACGTCACGCACTTCCATTTGAGCACGTTCACGTGTTAAACCACCAGGTCCTAAAGCAGATAGACGACGTTTATGTGTCAACTCTGCTAATGGGTTAGCTTGGTCCATGAATTGTGATAATTGAGAACTACCAAAGAATTCTTTAATTGATGCAATAACGGGACGGATATTGATTAATTGTTGTGGTGTGATTGAGTCAGTGTCTTGAATAGACATTCTTTCACGTACCACACGTTCCATTCTTGATAAACCAATACGGAATTGGTTTTGTAATAGTTCGCCTACTGAACGTAAACGACGATTACCTAAATGATCAATATCGTCTGTATAACCAATACCACTTAATAAGTTAAAGAAATAACTCATTGAAGCAATAATATCAGCTGGTGTAATACATTTAACTTCAGAATCTGGTAAAGCATTACCAATTACTGTAGTTGTACGACCTTCATCATCATTTGGAACATATACTTTAATTGATTGAATTTCAACTGGTTCATCAATAACTGTTCCTTCTAACTCGAACACTTCACTATTAGCATTTGCTTCTAACACATCCATGATTTCGTCTAACTTACGACGATCAAGGACTGTTCCTTCTTCAACAACTATTTCACCTGTTTCACTATTAACAATTGGTTCTGCTAATTTTTGATTGAATAAACGGTGTTTTAAGTGAAGTTTTTTATTTGCTTTATAACGACCAACGCTTGCTAAGTCATAACGTTTTGGATCGAAGAAACGTGAATATAATAAACTTTTAGCATTTTCAACTGTTGGTGGTTCGCCAGGGCGTAAACGCTCATAAATTTCTAATAATGCTTGTTCAGTATTTTCAGTACCATCTTTTTCAAGTGTATTGCGTAGGTATTCACTGTCGCCAAGTAAATCAACGATTTCTTGGTCACTAGAAAAACCTAATGCTCTTAATAATACAGTTAATGGTAATTTACGAGTTCTATCAATACGTACATAAACTACATCTTTAGCATCAGTTTCATATTCTAACCATGCACCACGGTTAGGAATAATAGTTGCATCGTAGTTCTCACGTCCGTTTTTATCAATTTTTTCATTGAAATATACGGATGGTGAACGTACTAATTGTGATACGATAACACGTTCTGCACCATTAATAACAAAGGTACCTGTATCAGTCATTAATGGGAAATCACCCATAAATACTTCTTGCTCTTTCACTTCGCCAGTTTCTTTAATAATAAGACGTACTTTTACACGAAGAGGTGCAGCATAAGTAGCGTCACGGTTTTTTGATTCTTCTAAGTCGTATTTTGGTTCACCTAATCTATAATCAACAAATTCTAAAGATAGGTTTCCTGTGAAATCTTCAATCGGAGAAATGTCTCTAAACATTTCTAATAAACCTTCTTTAAGGAACCAATCGTAAGATTTTGTTTGAATTTCTATTAAGTTCGGTAATTCTAATACTTCTGAAATTCTCGCGTAGTTTCTACGTTTACGATGTCTTCCATATTGGACAACTTGACCTGCCAAACAGATTCACCCCTCAAAAATTGTGTGGGTTGCTTTTACTAATAAAACAAAGAGTATCACAAGATTTAAAGACAAAAAGAAAACGGCAACACTTCAGATGACACCATTTTCTATTCTATATTTATCTTGATTTACTTATTTGTTTTTGCGTAAAAGTACACACTTATTGAACATAAATTTTTACATTTTATAACTATATCAGAATAATACTTTTAAATCAAGCCTTTACGCTTTTCAATATATAGTATCCTTTACTTTTATTCACAACTTCCACATTGTTAAATAATTCATCCATTTTCTTTTTAGCCGAAGGCATACCTTGCTTTTTTTGAATAACAACATATAATTCGCCATTGCTTTTCAGTTTTTGATACGCTTCTTCAAAAATACGATGAACAACAGCTTTACCCGCTCTGATTGGCGGATTTGTTAATACAAAATCAAATTGGTTATCATCAACCTGAGTCATACCATCACTTTCAAAAATATCCGCATTTTCAATATGATTTTTCTTTTTATTCTTTTTAGCTAATTCTAATGCTCTACGATTGACGTCTAACATTGTAATCTGGTGGTGCGGTGATACTTTGGCGATCATCAACCCAATCGGCCCATATCCACAACCTACATCTGCAATCGTTTTACTTGGTCCAGGAGGATTTGCCTTCAAGAATGATTGGATTAGTAAATCTGATCCAAAATCTACTTTATCTCTAGAAAATACACCCTTATCTGTTATTAAATTAATAGAATGTTGATAACATTCATAAGTAATATGCTTTTCATCACTTTTTACATCCGGATTTTCGTCGTAGTAATGACTCATGTTTTCACCTCTATTAGTCTTTTGCATTCCTATCATTATAAATTTAGCTATAAATGAATTAAAAACCCCGTTATCGCGATAACGGGGTTTTTAACTTCTCAAAGAATGTGGCTACGATTCAAAATCAATAACCATATTATTTAGTTAGGAAACTAGAACTATTTTAATTCTACAGTAGCTCCAACTTCTTCTAATTGTTCTTTAAGTTTTTCAGCGTCTTCTTTAGGCATAGCTTCTTTGATTACTTTAGGAGCTCCGTCTACTAATTCTTTAGCATCTTTTAATCCTAAGCCAGTTGCTTCTTTAACAGCTTTAACAACTTTGATTTTTGAAGATCCAGCTGAAGTTAATTCAACATCAAATTCAGTTTTTTCAGCTGCTGCTTCTCCGCCGCCAGCTGCACCTGCTGCTGCTACTGGAGCTGCTGCAGTTACACCAAATTCTTCTTCAATTGCTTTTACTAAATCGTTTAATTCTAAAACTGACATTTCTTTAATTGCTTCAATGATTTGTTCTTGATTAGCCATTTTATAATTCCTCCGTTATTTTTAATTTTTTATGCGCAATTATTCAGCGCTTTCTTCTTTTTGTTCTCCAACAGCTTTAACCGCATAAGCGAAGTTGCGTACTGGAGCTTGTAATACAGATAAAAGCATAGATACAAGACCGTCGTGTGAAGGTAATGAACCAACAGTTTTAACTTCTTCTGCTGAAATAACATTTCCTTCCATAACGCCTGATTTAACTTCTAAAGCTTCATGTTCTTTAGCAAATCCTGCAATAACTTTTGCTGGAGCTACAACATCTTCAGTTGAAGTTGCAATAGCAGTTGGACCTGTTAAGAATTCATCTAAGCCTTCGATTCCAGCTTTTTCAGCTGCGCGACGTACCATTGTGTTTTTGTATACTTTATACTCAACACCAGCTTCACGTAATTGTTTACGTAATTCAGTAACTTCAGCTACTGTTAATCCACGGTAGTCAACGATCACTGTTGAAACTGAGTTTTTAAGTTGATCAGCAATAGTATCAACTAATTGTTTTTTAGCTTCAATGATAGCAGACATTCAGACACCTCCATTTAGTATTTTTCGGTGCTTTTTTTAAGATTAATAAAAAAAGCACTTTCTACCCACGGCAAAAAGTGCTTGAAAGTTTAATAGTCACGTTCAAGTCAATTTTAGCCTCGGCAGGATCGGTTTTTAAGTTATCAAATAACTCCTGCTGTCTTAGGTAAAATAATCACAATAATTAATATAACCGTTTAATTGTAATATGTCAATATATTTTTAGAAACTCTTTGCATTTTAATGCTTAGAGTTTCTTATGCATGAGCTTTGCTCAGGCGTTCCTATTCCTATGCATTTTAATGCTTAAAGTTTATCTGAGTAATTCTGATATTTTTGATCCCTTAGTATAGTCAAACCAAAATGATCAGGATCCAATTACATTTTGAAATCGAATAACTCAGATGCTGACTACATATTGTTTACTTAAATACAATTAAAATACAACGTTTATAAAAATCGTCAATTTTCTCTTTCAAAAATCAAGCCTAGAACATTCATTGTCCTAGGCTTGATGTAATTTAAATATATTTAAATTATAGTTTGAATGAAGCAGTATCAACTTTAACTCCAGGACCCATTGTTGTTGTAACAGCAACAGATTTGAAGTAAGTACCTTTAGATGAAGATGGTTTAGCTTTTGCTAATACATCTTGTAAGGCTTTGAAGTTTTCAACTAATTTTTCATCGCTAAATGAAACTTTACCGATAGAAGCATGTACGATACCAGCTTTTTCAGCACGGTATTCAACTTTACCAGCTTTGATTTCTTCAACAGCTTTTTTAACATCCATAGTTACAGTACCAGTTTTAGGGTTTGGCATTAAACCTTTAGGTCCTAATACACGACCAAGTTTACCAACTTCGCCCATCATGTCTGGAGTAGCAACTACTACGTCAAAGTCGAACCAACCTTGTTGGATTTTTTGTACGTAATCAGATTCACCTACGTAATCTGCACCTGCTTCTTCAGCTTCAGTGATTTTGTCACCTTTTGCGAATACTAATACACGTTGTGATTTACCAGTTCCGTTTGGTAGTACAACTGCACCACGGATTTGTTGGTCATTTTTACGTGTATCAATTCCTAAACGGAATGCAACTTCAACTGATGCGTCAAAGTTAGCAATGCTTGTTTCTTTAGCTAATTTGATTGCTTCTTCAACACTATAGTATTGAGTACGGTCAACTTTATTAGCTGCTTCTTGATACTTTTTACCTTTTTTAGCCATTTATTGTTCCTCCTTTAGTGGTTTTAGCGGAATTTCCTCCCACATTTACTTGTGTTAGCCACAAGTTAAGAGCAGATAACAGATAGTGTCTTAATCAAATTAGCCATAGAGACCAAAGTGTAATAAGATGTCATAGACAATATGGATTGTTTACCTATTCTGTTACCTGCTTTTATCGTCTAAATCAGTTCATTTCAAATTAAATTTGATTACTTATTATTCTACAGTGATTCCCATACTACGAGCAGTACCTTCGATAATACGCATAGCTGCTTCTTCGTCAGCAGCATTTAAGTCTTGCATTTTGCTGTTAGCAATTTCACGTACTTGATCTTTAGTTACTGAAGCAACTTTGTTTTTGTTAGGTTCGCCTGAACCTTTTTCAACGCCAGCTGCTTTTTTAAGTAGTACTGGAGCCGGTGGAGTTTTTGTAATGAATGTAAATGAACGGTCTTCATATACACTAATTTCTACCGGAATGATTAAACCTGCTTGTTCTTGAGTACGTGCATTGAACTCTTTACAGAATCCCATAATATTCACACCTGCTTGACCTAATGCTGGACCAACTGGCGGTGCTGGGTTTGCTTTACCTGCAGGAATTTGTAATTTAACTACTTTTTCTACTTTTTTAGCCACGATGTGCACCTCCTTGATATCGTGATGTGGTCACAGGGCTCAGTTTTGCCCTCCCACTCTTAACATTTCGTGACGAAATGAACGCTCTAAAAGCGCGACCACATTATTTTAACACTTTTTTATTTCAAAAAGCAATAGTAAAATTTCAACTTTTACATTTAAAAACGTTAAAGCATCTCACTATAATTTTTCGATTTGATCAAATTCTACTTCTACTGGTGTTTCACGTCCAAACATGTCAACTAAAACAGTTAATTTGAATTTTTCCGCTTCAATCTCTTGAACTTCTCCAACTTGGTTTGCGAATGGTCCAGATTTAATGCGTACTTGTTCTCCAACATCTAACTCGACATCGATTGTTTTTTCTTTTAATCCCATTTGTTTAAGAATAAAGCGAACTTCTTCTGGTAGTAATGGGTTAGGTTTTGAACCAGCTCCAGCTGAACCGACAAATCCAGTCACACCTGGTGTATTTCTTACTACGTACCATGACTCATCTGTCATTACAAGTTCAACTAGCACATAACCAGGGAATGTTTTCTTCACAAGTTTTTTTGCTTTACCATCTTTAACTTGTGTTTCTTCTTCTTCAGGTATGACAACTCTAAAGATTTGTTCTGTCATATTCATTGATTCTACTCTTTTTTCAAGATTCTTTTTAACTTTATTTTCATATCCTGAGTATGTATGCACTGCATACCAACGCTTTGCGCCTACTTCTTCAGACATGTCGCCACTCCTAACCTATTAATAAATTTTTCAATGCTGTAATTCCTAAATCTAAGGCATAGAAAAAGACTAAGAAGAATATTACTGTTGATACTACTATAACAGTATATTTAAACAATTCTTCTTTAGTTGGCCAACTTGTCTTTTCCATTTCTGATTTTACAAATTGAAAAAAGCTTTCTTTTTTAGCCACTAATAAAACCTCCAAATCTTTAACAATAGCCATTAAACATTTGATTATTGTTTATTTTGATTCTTTATGTACTGTATGAGCATTGCATCTTGAACAGTATTTCTTAAGGGTCAATCGTTCTGCTGAACCTTCTTTTTTGGGTACATGATAATTTCTATTGCCACACTCTTCACAATTCAAGGGTACTTTTTTCACTTTCATTCACCTTTACTCATTAATATACCAGTCTACTATACATAAATCTAAATACGAATGTCAAACTGATATATGACTATCACAGTAAGTATTAGTGGGAACAGATTGTCGTCACACTACACTATTATTTTAATCTATATTCTAAATGATGTCTTATTTTCATTTTACAACGTTGTATCGCATTGTAAACTACTTTGTCTTTTATATTTAGTAAACGTGCAATTTCTTTTGGTTTATAACCTTTACTATATAACTCAAATACTTCTCGTTCTTGTTTAGTTAATTTCTCACACGCATCATTTAATAGTTTGATTGCTTCACATGTTAAGATTTCTTTTTCAACTCGATCATGGTCAAGCAAATTCGTTTGATATTCAACCACAGCATCATTCACTACATTCGTAAACCGCTTTTGTTGAGTATAATACCGTCGATAGTAATCACATTTCACTGATTTGATGAGGCGCGATATATATTTTATAAACGAATCATCATATTGAAACTGTTGGCGTTTAAGTGCTAGATATAGTTTGATGAGTACTTCTTGATAGAGGTCGTCTTTTTCAAAATCATTTTGAGAAATGTAATTAATTCTACCCACAATAAAAGAATTGAATTGTTGAAGGATAGCTTTTAATTCTAAATCTATTTTTTGTGACTTTGATAATAATACTGATTGCTGTTTTATGTTGTTATTCTTTTGTGTCATACCATAGTTGCCTTTCAAAATTTTAAGGCTATTTTATATGAAACACTTTCTAAATAACAATGTTGCAAAATCAGTCTTTTTTGTGGTTTCCTCTTCGTATTTTTTCAAATTCTGCAAGTATGTCTTCTGATAGCGGAATTCGAGTTCTTGGCTTTGTTTCTGTAATATCTTCGAGGGATTTACTCACCGTTATTTGATTTTCTCTCAAATCTCTCCACATTTCTCTTGAAGATACGCGATAAGCGCCTGAACCAAAAATAGCATGTTGTTCGCTCATATCACTCGTCACAACTGTAATATGCGTTGTATGTTTATCGTATAATTCATACACATATCGTTCAATAAAACTATCTGCCGTTTCCTTTTCTTTAGTAAATACTGTTTTCACGCCATGGTACATATATTCTCTTTCTAGGCCGGATTGTTCGTAAGCATCAAAGACACAAACAATTTCATCGGCAATAACAGCATTATAGTTTGCAATCGCATCAATGAGTTGTTCTCTCGCCTCTTCTAAGTTTTCCTTGGCAATTTTACTTAACGTTGGTGATTGGCCAATCATGTTATACCCATCAATTATTAAATAACGTTCTTTCATTATTTATCTCCGTTCGAGTGTCTTTTACGGAATACCTCATACATCATTAAACTAGCAGCAACAGATGCATTTAAACTATTCACATGACCGACCATAGGAATTTTAATATAAAAATCACATTTATCACTTACTAATCTACTCATACCTTGCCCTTCACTACCAATTACAATTGCTAATGACATATCAGCTTCTAAGTCTCTATAATCTGTTGCGTTATTCGCTTCTGTACCAGCGACCCAAAAACCGTTGCTTTTTAATTCATCAATGGTTTTGGCTAAGTTTGTTACTCTAATCACTGGCACATGTTGAATTGCACCTGTAGATGCTTTAGCAACCGTTTGAGTTAATGAAACAGAACGACGTTTAGGAATAATCACGCCATCAACACCTGATGCGTCAGCCGTTCTTAAGATTGATCCGAGATTATGAGGATCTTCTAATCCATCTAGTATGATAACCGTAGATAAACCATCTTTTTCTTTTTGTTGCTTTAAAAATTGATCAAAATCTGCATATTCATATGGTGCTACTAATGCTGCTACACCCTGATGAGGTGCAGTTGATAAGAAATCTAATTTGGATTTTGGTACTGTTTGTACTATTAGTTTTTGATCTTTTGCATTTTTTAAAATATCGTTAATTTGTTGTTTTTTTATACCGTCTTGAATCAAAATTTTATTTATAGAATGACCTGAAATAATGGCTTCCTTTACTGCATGTCTACCAACAATGACTATATCTTCCACGTACTCACGACCTCTCGTTAACTATTTCTATGATTTTATTTAGTAATGCTTTCAATCGTTCTTCTCTATGTTCTAGATACAAAAAGCCAATTACCGCTTCTAATGCAGAACTTTTACGATACGTTTGAACGTCTGTATTTTTAGCTTTAGTATAACTTTTGGCATTGCGCCCTCTTTTTAATATATCCATTTCTTCTTCAGTAAACCATGCCTCACCAATAAGTGTTTCAAGTGTCTGTGCTTGGCTTTTCGCTGACACATATAACTTAGACATTTGATGTAATCGATTGGGTTTACTTCGTAATTTGAGTACGATATATTCTCGAACATGTTGATCTAAAACGGCATCTCCCATATAGGCTAATGTTAACGGGTTCAGTAATTTAATATTCATATTATCCACGTTTAAATCTAACACCTTGAGGTGTATCTTCTAAAATAATATTTTGTTCTTTTAAATGATCTCTAATTTCATCAGCACGTGCGAAGTCTTTATTTTTGCGAGCTTCATTTCGCTCTTCTATCAATTTTTCAATTTCTTCGTCCAATAGATCATCTTGTTGGTTTCCTTTTAGCGGAACTCCTAAGACATCACTGAATATTTGATATACTTCTTTAAATTTAGCAATTACGTTTGTAGATGTTACGTTTTCTAAAACATATCGATTCGCTAATTTAGCCAAATCATACCATGCTGTTACTGCATTAGCAGTGTTAAAGTCGTCATCCATTACTGTTTCAAAGTTTTCTAAAATTTGATCAATTTGATTGATATATTCTTCCTGATTATCTATATCTGTCGCGATAGCTTCTCTTTCTTCGATAAGTTGGTAACTATTTCTAATACGTTCAAGCCCACTTTTAGCAGCGCTCACAAGTTCTAAATTATAGTTGATTGGGCTACGATAATGAACACTAATCATAAAGAATCTTAATACATCTGGGTCAATTTCTTTGATAATATCATGTACTAAAATAAAGTTACCTAATGACTTACTCATTTTTTCATTATCAATATTGATAAAGCCATTATGCATCCAATAGTTAGCAAATGGTGCATGGTTATGTGCTTCAGATTGTGCAATTTCATTTTCATGGTGAGGAAATTGTAAATCTGATCCACCTGCATGAATATCAATAGTTGGGCCTAGTTCATGAAATGCCATAACTGAACATTCTATATGCCAACCTGGACGACCTTCTCCAAATGGACTTTCCCAACTAATTTCACCTGGCTTAGCCTTTTTCCATAAAGTGAAATCAAGTGCATCTTCTTTCTGATCGCCAGCTTCAATACGTGCACCTACTTTTAAATTATCAATTGATTGGTGACTTAATTTACCATAGTCTTTAAATTGACGAGTTCTGAAATAGACATCGCCATTACTTTCATAAGCATATCCTTCATCCACTAATTTTTTGATGAAATCAATAATCTCATCCATATGATTCATAACTCTTGGATTTGATGTTGCTTTTTTAACATTCAGTGCACCTACGTCCTCATAAAATGCCTTAATATATTTATCTGCAATTTCAGGAACACTTTCATTTAATTCTTTTGAACGTTTGATTAATTTGTCGTCGACATCTGTAAAGTTGGATACATATACCACTTCATAACCTTTATATTCAAAATATCTACGCACAACGTCATAATTTATCGCCGGTCTAGCATTCCCAATATGAATATAGTTATACACGGTTGGACCACAAACATACATTTTAACTTTACCTGGTTCTATTGGTTCAAATGTTTCTTTTTGACGTGTTAACGTATTATATAATGTAATCATCTTGAATCTCTCCGTTTCTTGTTTTTTCAAGTTGTCTTTCTAAGTGTTTAATTTGTTCAAATAATGGATCAGGTAAATTACGATGATCGAATGTTTTACCAATACGTTTACCATCTTGTTTTACAATATGGCCAGGTATACCTACAACTGTAGAATAACTTGGTACTGATTGTAACACTACTGAATTCGCACCTATATTTACGTTAGAACTAATTTGAATATTGCCTAAAACCTTTGACCCAGCTGCGATAAGGACATTATCCCCGATATCTGGATGTCTTTTACCTTTTTCTTTACCAGTCCCACCTAAAGTTACACCTTGATATATCGTTACATTATCCCCAATCGTGCACGTTTCACCAATCACTACGCCCATACCATGGTCGATAAATAAACGTTTACCAATTTTAGCTCCAGGATGAATTTCAATACCTGTAAAAAATCTTGATATTTGTGAAATAGCTCTGGCAGCTACATAACGCTGATTATTATATAATTTATGCGCAATCAAATGACTCCATACCGCATGTAATCCTGCATATGTTGTAACAACTTCAATAGTTGAGCGTGCCGCTGGATCCTGTTCAAACACCATTTTTATATCGTCTCTCATTCTTCTTAACAAAACATTCTCCCCCTTAGCTTTACAACTAATATTAGTTCTTTAATTTGTATATTTGAATAAAATAAAAAATGCACCTCTAACTTTTGGGTTAGAGGCGCATAAGCACGGTTCCACTCTTCGTTCAGTAAATCTTTGTATATACATCAATTCAATGTATTATATCACATAAATTTACTCTCATTTAATCCATATATAATTTAACTATCAAAGGTGCATTCATTAATTTCCATGTTGTGCTCGCAGCCACCGCACACTCTCTGCATCATGTACTATTTAATTACTAATCCTTTGTTTTAATTCACTTATTACATTCAATATTATGTGTTAAATTATAATTTTTCAAGTGTGAATTTCAACTTTTTTGATTTTATCAATATGCTTAGATATATTCTTTCAAACGTGATAATACTTTATCTTTACCAAGCACTTCAATTGTATTTGGTAATTCAGGACCATGCATTTGTCCTGTAACCGCAACACGAATTGGCATAAACAATTGTTTACCTTTAATACCAGTTTCTTTTTGTACTTCTTTAATCGTTTTTTTAATTTCCGCTGCTTCGAATGGTTCAAGTGCTTCTAATTTGCCATATAAGTGTGTCATTAGTTCTGGCACTTGTTCGCCATTGATTACTTCTTTTTCCTCTTCACCAAATTCAGGCATGTCATTGAAGAACATTTCTGAAAGTGGAACGATTTCACCAGCATAACTCATTTCTTTTTGATATAAAGCAACAAGTTTACGTCCCCAATCTAAATCTTCTTCAGAAGGGTTTTCTGGGATTAAGTTAGCTTTAATTAAATGTGGTAGTGCTAATTCAAATACTGTTTCAGTATCTTTTTGTTTCATATATTGGTTATTAACCCATGCTAATTTTTGTTTATCAAAGAATGCAGGTGATTTAGATAATCGTTTTTCGTCAAAGATTTTAATGAATTCTTCTTTAGAATAAATTTCTTCTTCACCTTCAGGTGACCAACCTAATAATGTAATAAAGTTAAATAACGCTTTTGGTAAATAACCTAAATCACGATATTGCTCGATGAATTGTAAAATTTGTCCATCACGTTTACTTAGTTTCTTACGTTCTTCATTAACAATAAGTGACATATGAGCAAATCTAGGTGCTTTCCATCCAAATGCTTCATAAATCATTAATTGTTTAGGCGTATTTGAAACATGGTCATCACCACGTATAACATCACTGATTTCCATGTAATGATCATCAATGGCTACGGCAAAGTTATATGTTGGCACACCATCTTTTTTCACGATAACCCAGTCACCCATATTATTTGAATCAAATGAAATTTCACCTTTAACCATATCATTAAAAGTATATGTTTTATCTTTAGGTACACGGAATCTAATTGATGGTTGACGACCTTCCGCTTCGAATTGTTGACGTTGCTCTTCTGTTAAGTGAGCATGTTGACCACCGTATCTTGGCATTTCTCCACGTGCAATTTGCGCTTCACGTTCTGCTTCCAATTCTTCTTCAGTCATATAACATTTATAAGCTTTATCTTCATCTAATAATTGCTTAATAAGTGGGTTATAGATATCTGCACGTTCAGATTGACGATATGGTCCATAACCTTTATCTTTATCAACTGATTCGTCCCATTCTAATCCTAACCATTTTAAGTTATCGAATTGTGAAGATTCGCCATCCTCTAAATTACGTTTACTATCAGTATCTTCAATACGCACTACAAAATCGCCACCATAGTGCTTAGCAAATAAATAGTTAAATAAGGCAGTACGTGCATTACCGATATGCAAGTATCCTGTTGGACTTGGTGCGTATCTTACTCTTACGCGTTCACTCATTTTATCCACTCCTGTAGTTTTTAATTATCGATATTTATATATTGTAACAATATTCATTCAACTTTCCTTATTGAATATGTAACGAATGTTTATCTATGATTTAGTTTTTATGATAAATATAATGTCTATCTGTCAAACATGAATCATTGATAATACAAATTGTGTCAGAAACAATTGTAGCACTTCTACGCTACTTTGATAAGTTACTAGCCTTCATTTTTCGTGTATTCATACTACTAGGTTTTTAACTCGTTTCACATGAAACTGATTTTCCATATACAATAATCATTCTTCCGTTATTTCATTTAAGTTTTTAGCAAAGACAATACGTCCTGATGATGTTTGTAATAAACTAATAACTTCTAAATCAACATGTTGTCCTATCAATTTCTTAGCATTATCAACAACAACCATAGTACCATCGTCTAAATAACCAACTCCTTGACCTGGCTCTTTCCCCATCTTAGTAAGTAAGATATTTAAATGGTCTCCTTGGTGTACATTGGGTTTAATCGCTTCAGATAAATCATTAACATTTAACGCACTTATTCCATGTACGTGACAAACTTTATTAAGATTGAAATCTGTTGTAATAATATGTGCATGATACTGTTTTGCTAATTTAATCAACAAAGTATCTATATCACTATGTGATTTTGTTGGGTGTATTACACGTGTGGGATATTCTAAATCATATATTTGATTCAGTTTATCTAAACCTCTTTGTCCTTTTTCTCGTTTAACACTATCATTAGCATCAGCGATGACTTGTAGTTCATTAATCACACCTTGTGGAATAAGTACCTCTCCGTCCATAAATCCACATTTCATAATATCTATAACTCTCCCGTCAATAATGGCACTTGTGTCGATGATTTTAGGGATTGCTTTAAATGAATGTTGAGACATTGAACGTGAGATGTTTTCTGGCAAAAACATAAGCATTTCGTCTCTCTTTTTTAAGCCAAATTGAAAGCCAAAATAACATAAAATCATTGTAATAATAATTGGAATAAAATGATTTAAAACTGAATTCCCTATTAATTCTAAAATAAATGAAATCATTACAGAGATTAGTAGTCCAATAATTAAGCCAATTGTAGCAAATAATATTTCTACAGCACTACGCTTCATGATTGTATGTTCTAACTCTTTAAAAGCAAATGTAATTTGTTTGATAAAGAAACCAAAAATAATAAAAAATACAATAATCCCAATGAGTCCGTCTATATAATGATTCGTCAAAATTGGAAATTGGTTAAATCCTAAATCATTCACAACTTCTGGAATAATAATAATTCCTAAAGTCGCACCAATAATCATATAAATAGCTACAACCATTAATCTTAATGGATTCATTTTTTACCCCCTCTCTTTCAAATCATTTATGAATTAAATGCGTATTTTAATGCTTCGTGTACTGATGAAACGCCTACTACTTTAATACCTTCAGGGAAAGTCCAACCACCAATATTAGTTTGTGGAATAATAACTCTCTTAAACCCTAACTTAGCCGCTTCTTGCACACGTTGTTCTATTCTAGCAACCCGCCTTACTTCTCCTGTTAGACCTACCTCACCAATAAAGCAGTCTAAGCCGTCTACAGTTTTATCTTTAAAGCTTGAAGCTGTAGCGACGATGATACTTAAATCAACTGCAGGTTCAGTTAATTTTACGCCACCAGCAACCTTAATATAAGCATCTTGTTGTTGTAGTAGATAATTTTCTTTTTTCTCTAAAACTGCCATTAATAGGCTTAAACGATTGTGATCGATACCAGTAGCCATACGACGTGGATTATTAAATGTAGTCGGTGTTACAAGCGCCTGTACTTCAATAAGTAGTGGTCTTGTACCTTCCATAGTTGAAACAATTGTTGAACCTGGCACGTTAGTTGAACGTTCTTCTAAAAACATCTCTGAAGGGTTCAGAACACCCTTAAGACCACTCTGTTTCATTTCAAATATTCCCATCTCATTTGTCGAACCAAAACGGTTTTTAACTGCTCTTAGTATTCGATAAGCATGATGTTCATCACCTTCGAAGTACAATACAGTATCCACCATATGTTCAAGTAATCTTGGTCCAGCAATTTGACCTTCTTTTGTAACATGTCCAACAATAAATGTAGCTATATTCATTTGTTTAGCTATATTCATTAAACTTTGCGTACTTTCTCTAACTTGTGACACAGACCCTGGTGCAGAACTGATTTCTGGATGGTATATCGTTTGGATAGAGTCGACGACTAGTAAGTCCGGATTAATGTCTTTAACTGTTTGATAGATGACTTCTAAATCTGTTTCAGCTAATACTTGTAATTGACTTGAATCTTCTTCTAAACGATCTGCACGTAATTTGGTTTGGTTAATTGATTCCTCACCTGTTATATATAAAACATTTTTAGATTGTGAGAGTGAGGCACAAATTTGTAGAAGTAACGTGGATTTCCCAATTCCTGGATCTCCGCCTATTAACACTAATGATCCATTGACAATCCCTCCACCAAGTACACGGTTAAATTCTTTAGATTCTGTAAGAATACGTGGTGTTGATTCATTTTTGATACTATCTAATGTTTGTACTTTTCCTGCTGCTTCTTTAGATTTAACACCATGTTTAGGGTTGGCTGCTTTTTCTACTATTTCTTCCATCTGGTTCCATGCACCACAATTAGGACACTTTCCCATCCATTTTGGAGATTGATAGCCACATGCCATACATTCGAATATTATCTTTTTCTTGGCCAATTTCGCACCTCCATTATATTTAAGAACAAATCTATTTTAAACTGACACTTTCATAATGACAAATTAAATGTTAATGCTTTAATTAATTTTTTAAAAGTATTCATAATTCAATTCGATAAAGTCATTTTTTCGTAATAATATGTAAATTTTAATTTTTATTAATTAATGCTTTTCTACTATTATCAATAAAGACAATTATATATCACTAGCATTGATTTCTATTATGTCACAACTCAATTTAGTAATCATTGGAAATATTAGAATAATAGTGTTATCGGAATATAAATAAAGAGGTGGGAATACTTCAGTTCCCACCTCTTATAGCATAATAGAGTCTATAATTGTTTACGCTTCAGTAGAAGCCTTATCTTCTTTTCTATCTTGAATATCATATTTAAATGCTTCACCATCATGGTCCACTGTTACTTCTTTACCTTCCAATTGATTTCCATCTAAGATTAATTCACTTAGATTATCTTCAACTGTTTTTTGAATTGCACGAATCAATGGTCTTGCGCCATATTCTGGGTCATAACCTTCTTCAGCAATTTTTTCTTTGGCTTTTTCAGTAACTTTGATATTAATATTTTGTTCTGATAAACGCAATGTTAATTTATTCACCATCATAGTGACGATTTCTTTAAGTTCATCTTTAGATAATTTATGGAAGACAATAATATCATCCACACGGTTTAAGAACTCAGGACGGAAAGCATTTTTAAGCTCTTTCATCATTGTTTTACGTATAGATTCATAGTCTTGACCATCATCTGCACCACCAAAACCAGCAAAACGTTGGTCTTGTAATTCTTGTGCACCAACATTGGATGTCATAATGATAACTGTATTTCGGAAATCAACTTGACGTCCTTTAGTATCAGTTAAATGACCATCATCTAAAACTTGTAAAAGTATATTAAATACATCTGGATGTGCTTTTTCAATTTCATCAAATAGGATAACTGAATATGGTTTACGTCTTACTTTTTCAGTTAATTGACCGCCATCATCATGTCCAACATAGCCTGGAGGGGCTCCGACTAAACGACTGACAGCATGTTTTTCCATAAACTCACTCATATCAACCCTAATCATAGCATCATCTTCACCAAACATTGACTCTGCTAAAGCACGGGCTAATTCAGTTTTACCTACACCTGTAGGCCCTAAGAATATAAAGCTACCAATTGGACGTTTAGGGTCTTTCAAGCCTGCTCTTGCTCGTCTAACAGCTTTACTGATGGATGTAACGGCATCTTTTTGACCAATAACTCTATGATGTAGTGTATCTTCTAGATTTAGTAAACGGTCTGATTCTGTCTCATTAATTCTAGTTAATGGGATACCTGTCCAACCCGCAATAACTTCAGCAATATCTTCTTCTGATAATGATGTACTCACCCCATCTTGTGAGTTTTTCCATTCATTTTTAGCTTCTTCGTATTGTTTTTCTAATTTTGTTTGTTTATCTCTTAGGTTAGCTGCATTTTCAAATTCTTGTGCATGGACAGCTGCATCTTTTTCATTTTTTACTTTTTCAATTTGTTGTTCAATTTCTTTTAAATTATTAGGTGTTGTATGACTCTTCAATCTTACTTTTGAACTTGCTTCGTCAATTAGATCAATCGCTTTGTCTGGTAAGAAACGATCTGATACATAACGATGACTTAATTTAGCAGCCGCTTCTAAAGCTTCATCTGAAATATTGATACGGTGATGTGCTTCATAACGATCACGAAGTCCTTTTAAGATTGATACAGTGTCTTCAACTGTAGGCTCATCAACTTGAATAGGTTGGAAACGACGCTCTAAAGCGGTATCTTTTTCAATGTTTTTACGATATTCGTCTAACGTTGTGGCACCAATACATTGTAATTCGCCACGAGCTAATGCCGGTTTGAGGATATTTGAAGCATCTATAGCACCTTCAGCGCCACCTGCACCTACTAATGTATGCAATTCGTCAATAAATAGAATCACATTACCAGCCTGATGAATTTCTTCCATTACTTTTTTCAATCGTTCTTCAAATTCACCACGGTATTTTGTACCAGCTACAACCGTACCCATATCTAGTGACATGACACGTTTGTTTTTTAGTGTTTCGGGCACTTCATTGTTCACTATTGCTTGAGCTAATCCTTCCGCAATTGCTGTTTTACCTACACCTGGCTCACCAATTAATACAGGATTATTTTTAGTACGACGACTAAGTACTTCTATAACTCGAGTAATTTCTTTGTCTCGACCCACAACTGGATCTAATGTGCCATCTTTAGCAATAATTGTTAAATCACGTGCTAAACCATCTAATGTAGGTGTGTTATTAGATTTATTTGCTTGAGCGTTTTTATTACTCATTTCTGGACTTCCTAATGCTTTAACCACTTGTGCACGTGCCTTTGTGATATTTAAATCAAGGTTAGCAAATACACGTGCTGCTACACCTTCATTTTCACGGATTAAGCCAAGTAAAATATGTTCTGTTCCAACAAAGTTATGATGTAGCTTACGTGCTTCATCCATTGATAATTCAATCACTTTTTTAGCTCTAGGTGTATAGTGTAATGTTGCCATAGGTGCTTGACCATGACCAATTAGTTTCTCAACTTCTTCAATAACTTTATCCTCTGTAATATTAAAACTTTCTAATACTTTTGCTGCGATACCTTCAGGTTCTTTCATTAGACCTAATAAAAGATGTTCTGTTCCAATATTTGAATGGTTCAATCGAATTGCTTCTTCTTGTGCATGAGCCAATACTCTTTGTGCACGTTCAGTTAATCTACCAAATAGCATATGATTTGTTACCTCCTATTTTATATGTTCTCTTAAAACATTCGCTCTCTTTTCATTGACTGGTGTTTCATCCTCTTCATCAAATAAAAATGGTGTTTGAATTCCTACCATCAGTTCATTGAATTTAAAATTATCTAGTTTGATATAATTTAAATCTATGCCTAATTTAACTTCACTCAATCGATAAGATGCTTCTTCCATAGTGATAAGCCTGCTATTTTGCAGTATTCCTAATGAACGATAAACTCTATCTAACGTTTCTAAATGTTTATGTTTATCTAATCTTGATCGAATTTGAAGTTCTTCATTTATAATTTGATTGATTACTTCTGTTAAATTCTCTATGATTTCTTCTTCTGTTTTCCCCAATGTTAATTGGTTTGAAACCTGGTAAATGTGGCCATAAACTTGTGACCCTTCACCGTATATTCCTCGAATGGTAAAACCAAATCGATTGATTGTTTGTGCTATACCTGACATTCTTTTCATGATAGAAAGACCTGGCAAATGCAACATCACACTTGCTCTCATACCAGTTCCTATATTAGTAGGACATGTTGTTAAATAACCTAGATGTTCATCATAACTGATATCGAGTTGTTGATCGATTTCATCATCTAACGTCGACGCTTCTTTATACAATCTTTCTAGAGATAAATCTGTACCTAGCGCTTGAATTCTAATATGATCTTCTTCATTAATCATGACACTGATTGATTCATCATCATTTAATAGAACGGCCGATGCTGGTTGTTTAATCAACTCTGGACTCACTAAATGTTTAGCTACTAATTTCATTTTATTTTGTTGGTCCATCATGTCTAGTCTTTTCAAAGTCATGTTGGGTAATGCATCTTGTACTTCATTTATTACTCTAAATCCATCTTGTTCTGTCGGAAACATGAGTGGATGAACATGATTTTCAAGATTTCTTGCTAAGCGAATTCTTGAAGAAATGACCACTGGTGCTTCTTTAGTCGTTTTCATCCACTCACTAATGTTAGGTTCTAAGTCACTCATCCTGTTGCACCTCGCTCTCATCACGTAGCGATTTAATTTCGTCTCGAACAATGGCTGCCTGTTCAAAATCTTGTTCATCTATTAATTGTTGTAAAAATTGTTTCTTCTCTTCGATTTTCTTTTTAAGCGCAAGCTTATGATAAGAAGATTGAGGCACTTTTCCAACATGTTCATACTGACCGCCTTGCACACGTCTTACTATGTCTAAGATGTCATCCTTGAATGTTGCATAGCAATTGGAACAACCAAATTTGCCTACATGTGCGATGTCTTTTAACGTCATATGACAAGTTGGACATCTTTTTTCTTCCTGAAATGCCATTTCTTGAAAATTAATACCATGTTTAGTCGCTAAATGTTGTAATATTTGCTTTACAACAAATGCTTCTTCTATATCATCTTGATGATGATAGGATGATTGCTCTTGGTGCGTCCATGGGTTATCACCTTGCGCACAAGTACTACATACCCATTTTTCTTGCACACCTTCTTTACTTTTAACTGTTAATTTAACTTCAGCTTCATTTAAATGGCAATTTTCACAAAGCAAAAAGCAACACCTCAATTCTTCTAGTAGTAATTTATGACAGGTAAAATTCTTTTAAGAATATTTGCTCTAATAATATCTCGAGATACAATATCCATTTTTAACGTTTCTCGATCAATAGCAGCAATAATCATTTTTGCTTCTCTTTCATTTACAAGTCCTTTATCTAACAAGCCATCTATTAAATAAAGTGCTTGTTGTTGGGATATTGAAGGACCTATTAATTGAAGTAAATGATTAATATAACCTGTTTCATCTTTGTTTTCAATTTTCGTGATTCGGATGTAACCACCACCACCACGTTTACTTTCTATTTCGTAACCATGCTCATTTGTAAATCTCGTTTTAATCACATAGTTTAATTGAGAAGGGACGCAGTCAAAACGTTGAGCAATATTTGCTCTTTGAATTTCCACCACATCTTCATTGGTTTCTTCAAATAAATGTTTAATGTACTGTTCTATGATGTCGGACATATTATGCATGATTATCACCTCTTTTTGACCTTCTTTGACTATATTATATGACCAACTTTGACCATTTTCAATTAATTTGATTTTAAATTTTTAAATTTTATGATGTTAGCGCTTATTTTTTATTGTATGATAGACAATAGAATAAATTAAAGGAATGAAAAAACATGCACATTCTCATAGGGATTATTGGAATTATTTTCTTTTTAGCACTCGCGTACTTATTTAGTTCAGATAGAAAGAATATTCGTTGGCAATATGTTGGATTATTATTAGTAATTCAATTAATTTTCGCCTTCATTTTATTAAAAACAAATATTGGTATTACAGTCATTGGTGGTATTGCTAATGGTTTTGGTTATTTACTATCTAAAGCAGCAGAAGGCGTTAACTTCGTTTTCGGTGGTTTTAAATATGTAGATCCTAAAAATCCACCATTTTTCTTTAACGTTTTATTACCAATTGTATTTATTTCAGCATTAATCGGTATCTTACAATACACTAAAATTTTACCATTTATAATTAATGTGTTAGGTTTCCTGATTTCAAAAATCAATGGTATGGGACGTTTGGAATCATACAATGCAGTAGCAGCAGCAATTTTAGGTCAATCTGAAGTATTTATTTCTTTAAAACAACAACTTCCTTATATACCTAAACAACGTTTGTATACATTAACTGCATCTGCAATGTCTACTGTATCTGCTTCAATTATTGGTGCTTATTTCACATTAATTGAACCGAAATACGTCGTAACAGCCGTTGTATTAAACTTATTTGGTGGTTTCATTATCGCTTCAATTATTAATCCTTATAAAGTTAATGAAGAAGATGATAAATTATTAGTTGCCGAAAGTGAAACTAAAAATCAATCTTTCTTTGAAATGCTTGGGGAGTATATTTTAGATGGATTTAAAGTGGCAGTCATCGTAGGCGCGATGTTAATTGGATACATCGCAATCATCGCGTTACTTAATGGTTTAGTAAGCGGTGCTTTCAGTTTACTTTCAGGTGGTGCAATCAAATGGGATTTCCAAACTTTAATTGGATTTGTTTTTGCTCCATTTGCATTCTTAGCAGGTGTACCATGGAACGATGCGGTTCAATCAGGTTCTGTTATGGCAACTAAATTACTATCAAATGAATTCGTTGCAATGCAGGCATTAGGTAAGTTAAATGGCATTTCAGAACATGCTAAAGGTGTTACTTCAGTATTCTTAGTATCATTTGCTAACTTTAGCTCTATTGGTATTATTTCTGGTGCTATTAAATCATTAAATGATAAAAAAGGTGACGTTGTTGCAAGATTCGGATTAAAATTATTATTCGGTGCGACATTAGTATCATTTATTTCAGCAGCAATTGCTGGATTCTTCATTTAATGAACAAAGGCAATGTATGATTGGGTATTTAAACTCAATCATACATTGCCTTATTTTTATTTTTGAATCATATGGTTAATAAAATAGTCCGTTACACGATAATCATCTGTTAATTCAGGATGGAATGATACCCCTAAATATTTATCTTGCTTAACAGCAACGATTTTATCGCCAATTTCACTTAATATTTCAACATGGTCAGCTACTTTCGCAATATGAGGTGCTCTAATAAAAACACCTTCTATATCCGTAGCAATACCTTTAATGTCTAATTCTGATTCGAAGCTATCTACTTGTCTACCAAATGAATTACGTTGAACTGTAATATCCAATTTATTTAAATAGCCTTCCTCACCTTCAACATCACTAGCTAGTACGATTAAACCAGCACAAGTACCAAACATAGGTAAATCTGATTGCTGAAGCTTTTCTTTAAAACCATATAAATCCATTAACCTTCTTAATGTTGTTGATTCACCACCAGGTAAGATTAAACCATCGATATCATCTAATTGTTCTACTTTTTTAATAGCGATACCTTCATGACCACTCAATTCTATATGACGAATATGTTCACGAACTGCACCTTGAAGCGCTAATACACCTATTTTCATATATTACCAACCACGCTCTTGCATACGTTCTTCTAATGAAATTTGGTTAATGTCTAAGCCTTTCATAGCAGTCCCTAATTCGGCAGCTAATTTACCAATTAGCTCATAATCTTGATAGTGTGTCGTAGCTTGAACAATCGCTTTAGCGAATTTTTCTGGATCCTCAGATTTGAAAATACCTGATCCAACAAATACACCATCTGCACCTAGTTCCATCATTAAAGCAGCATCTTGAGGTGTTGCAACGCCACCTGCAGCAAAGTTAACAACTGGTAATCTACCATTATCTTTGATTTGTTTTAAAACTTCATATGGTGCTCCGATATCTTTAGCAAATGTCATAATTTCATCATCATTCATAACAGTCAATCGACTCACTTCAGCATTAACTCTTCTCATATGTCTTACTGCTTCGACAATATTACCCGTACCCGGTTCTCCTTTAGTTCTTAACATAGCAGCCCCTTCGCCGATACGACGAGCAGCTTCACCTAAATTACGACAACCACATACAAAAGGTACTGTGAATTGATCTTTACGCAAATGATATTCTTCATCAGCAGGTGTTAGTACTTCTGATTCATCAATATAATCCACACCCATTGCTTCTAATACACGAGCTTCTGTAATATGACCAATTCGTGCTTTAGCCATAACTGGAATAGATACAGCATTCATAACTTCTTCAACAATTTTAGGGTTAGCACTACGTGCAACACCACCAGCTGCTCTAATATCAGAAGGTACTCGTTCTAATGCCATAACTGCAACAGCACCAGCTTCTTCTGCAATTTTAGCTTGTTCCGCATTGACAACATCCATAATAACGCCGCCTTTTTGCATTTCAGCCATTCCTCGTTTAACTCTTTCAGATCCAACTATTTTAGACATAAATTCTACCCCTTTACTTCTTGATTAAATTAATTGTAAAGGATAAACTGATATTTAAAAAGGTTCAATTTATTTATTATAAAGGAGGTCAGATGAGTGAAAGAGAAACAATCACTGTATATTGATTTATACGAAAAGTTGAAAAAGCAAATTATAGAAGGTCAATATCAGTCAAATGACAGATTCCCTTCAAAACGTCAATTAAGTGAGCATTTATCTTTAAGCCAAACAACTATTGAACACGCCTATCAATTGTTATTGGATGAAGGGTTTATATACTCTAAACCACGATCAGGTTATTACGTCTCCGATATCGAATCATTACCTGTACTACCCAAACAATATGTTGTGCCCACAACTACATACAACAATAATGAAAATTTGGATGAAGATAAAGAACATTATGCTTATTCTTTTAACTTATCAGAAATCGACGCAGAATATTTTCCCTCACATTTATTTAGAAAATATGCAAAAGATGTATTTGAAGATAATCAGTTTGAACTATTACAAAGAGGAAATAATCAAGGTGAATTTGAATTAAGACAACAAATTGCGCATTATTTATTCAGCAGTAGAGGAGTAACATCTCATCCAGATCAAATCATAATAGGATCTTCAACAGAACAATTATTAAATATGTTAACTGATATACTCGAAGATGCGTCATTTGCTATAGAAAAACCTAGTTATCCTCCGATTAAACAAGTATTAGATAAAAAGAAATTCAACTATTTACAAGTCCCAGTCGAGAAAAATGGTATACAAACTCATCCTATTTTATCATCGGATCATAACATAATTTATATCACACCTTCACACCAGTTTCCTACTGGCCATGTTATGAATCTAAAGAAAAGAACCCAACTCATCAACTGGGCTCAACAACAAGATAATAGATACATTATCGAAGATGATTATGATTCAGAATTTAGATATTTTGGTAAACCTATCCCTGCATTACAGAGTCTTGATTCACAGGATAAAGTCATTTATCTTAGTACCTTTTCTAAATCTATTTATCCAAGTTGCAGAATTGCATATATTGTATTACCACCGAAATTGTTAGAACAATATCATCATTATCATTATAAAGAAGCCAATACAGCTCCAGTTCATATCCAAAGAATGATTGCACAATTTATGAGTAGTGGTAGTTTTGAACGTCATTTAAATAAAATGAGAAAAATTTATAAAGAAAAGTTGCAATTTATTTTAAATGCTTTGTCACCATACGAAAATCAGTTGAAAGTTGACGGTGCACTTACAGGTATGCATTTTACTCTAACTGTTTTAAACGGATTAAATATGGAAGAATGTTTACAACGCGCTAAAAAGCATTCACTGAAATTACACCCCTATGAATTTGAAGAAAATACAAGTTCAACTCCAAAATTCATTATAGGTTTCGGTGGTATTCCTAAAAACCAATTAACTTCCCATACAGAAGCACTCATCAATACGTTAATTATAAAGTAACACTTCTTTTTCTTTTGAAAAAGTTAGTGTTACTTATGCAATTGACGTTAGTCTATTGTATTCATAATTAACTTGAGGGATATAATTAAAGAGAAATGGATAAACTGACTCTTTTTATTTTTGGGCATAAAAAAAGAGACCTTGCGGTCTCAATTATATTTGCCTGGCATGGGCTATTGTTCTTAATAGCTCATGCTATTAAGTAAGTAAAACATGTGATTTTCAATCACTGTTTTGCTTTAGAACGTTAGTCTGCTACCTTCGGTGCTAAGGAGCTTTTTCAACTTGAGAGAAATGCGCTTATACTTCTTCATTTTCATCTCTCCCTTACTCACTTAGCTCGACTAAGCTCGTTGCGCTCATTCTTCAATTCATCGTCTAAG